>DIQC01000055.1 GCA_002426495.1 Thermacetogenium sp. UBA5472 | reverse complement strand
CAGCCGGAAAATGATATGATGGAGCCGATTAGAAGCAAGGATGTGATGATTCTCGGCAAGGTAATTGGTGTCATCAGAAAATATAATTAGACTAGTAGATTTGCATTACAAAAGCAACTACCATAAAAAGGGATATGATCAGCTTTAGAATTGCTCCGCCAAAAACACCGATAATTGTACCTACTCCTACTTTCACTGCATCATTGAACTGACGATGTGAAACAACCAATTCCGCAACAATAGCTCCCATAAATGGTCCTGATAGAATCCCCAAAAGAGGATTGATCAAGACGCCTATTATTCCACCCAGGAAGGCTCCCCATAAACCGGCACGACTTCCACCGTATCTCTTAGCGCCAAGCCAGGATACAATATTATCAATAAACGTTGAAAAGATCGTTATTACCAGCATGATTGCTAAAAAAGGCAGGGTTATTTGCTGGAAACCATCGATAAATGCGTAGATCAACATGATCCCGAATATAATGGGGGTTCCCGGCATAAAGGGAATCAGGGCTAGCAGCACACATATTCCCAAAAGGATAATCGTAATAATATCAATTACTCCAATCCCACTCACCCCATCCTTTAATAATATCTACTCACAAACACCTATACACCTTAATTTGTTGTATCTTTTCTCAGGAAGCTGATCAATATCGCCGGACAGCAGGTCATCTAAATGCATCTGCAACCGCTCTTGTACTATTTTATATGTTGCGGTCGGGTTTGTGTGTGCTCCTTCCAGCGGTTCAGGTATAATTTCATCAATTAACCCCATTGAATAAAGATCCTTAGCGGTCAACTTTAAATATTCTGCCATCTCCGGGCCTCTGCTGACGTCTTTGCATAATATGGAAGCGCAGGCTTCTGGAGAGATAACCGAGTAGATGGCGTACGAAAGCATTAACACCCGATCGGCAACGCCAAGAGCAAGGGCTCCGCCACTACCCCCCTCCCCTATGACAAGACTGATCACAGGTGTTTTTAAAATGGACATCTGCATTAATGTTTGAGCGATGGCCCATCCTTGGCCGCGTTCCTCTGCTTCCATACCCGGATACGCTCCTTGTGTATCGATAAAACAGATAACCGGCCGTTTAAACTTTTCCGCCTGTTTGGTAAGACGGCAGAACTTACGATAACCTTCAGGATGAGGCATACCAAAGTTTCTTTGGAGATTTTGGTTAGTATCCTGTCCCTTTTGATGCCCAACAACTGTCACGGGAACCCCGTTAAATCGAGCTATTCCGCCCACTACGGCTGGGTCATCTCTATAGTAGCGGTCACCATGAAGCTCAACAAAATCATCGAATATAGCATTAATGTAATCAATGGTTGTAGGGCGTTGTGGATGACGTGCAATTTGTATGGTATGCCACCCGCTCAAGGTATTGTATTTTCCTTCTTTATCATCTCTTAATTTTGCTTCTAATGTAGCAATCTCCTGCGAAAAATCAATATTTTTTTTAAGAGCGTCATCTTTTAATGCATTGATTTTCTTTTCTAATTCCTGATAATCTCTTTCAATTTCCAAGGAATATTTATAAGACATTGCCTTCTCCTTACCTTCAATATAATTTGGAGACTGGAAGCTTACTCACCATTAATTGTGTAGTGCTATCAGATTTCCCAGAAGCTTTTTTAAGTCTGTGCGGTGAACAATTTGGTCGATCATCCCATGTTCCAATAGAAACTCCGCCTGTTGAAAACCATTTGGTATTTTTTGATGAATGGTCTGCTCGATTACCCTGGGACCGGTAAAGCAGATGAGAGCTCCTGGTTCTGCAATGATGATATCAGCAAGGGTAGCAAAACTGGCGGTAACTCCTCCTGTAGTCGGATCAGTCAAAACCGAAATATATAGCAGGCCTTCTTGATGAAAGCGAGCAACAGCAGCGCTGGTCTTCGCCATCTGCATCAAGGACAGCATCCCCTCCTGCATCCGAGCCCCTCCTGATGCTGTGAAAAGAACAACTGGTAACTTCTCTGCACAAGCTTTTTCAAAGGCTGCTGTGACCCTCTCCCCTGCAAGAGAACCCATACTCCCCGCCAAAAAATGAGCATCCATCACCCCCATGAGCACCTTTTCACCGTTAATTTTCGTTATCCCAGTAACGACAGCATCCTCAAGACCAGTATCTTCCCTCGCCTTTTCCACTTTTTCTAAATAACCGGGAAAGGAAAGTGGATCAGCTGTCTGATAATTGTCTTGTAATTCAGAAAAGCTGTTTTCATCCGTCATTAACCAGATTCTTTCACCGGCAGTCAATGGATAGTGGTAGCTGCAGTTAGGACAAATTTTATAGTTATTATCCAGGTCCTCCTCCCGATTTCGTCTCCCGCAGCGAGGGCAGGTTTTGAGCGTTAACTCCTGCGGCTCCTGCTCAGCAGGTGATTCACCAACTTGTGCGGGAATGGTTATGTATTTTTTTCTCGATTTAGGTTTAAAGAGATCTCTTAATGGCATTATCTCGCCTCCAGGGCAAAGAGAAATTCACCTTCTGCGGCTGTATCTCCATCAACAGTCGCTTTTCCCTTAGCCTTACCGATGCTAGCCTTTAGCTTAAGCATCTCTACTTCCAGCAGCAGCTGATCCCCGGGTACAACCACTCTCCTAAAGCGAAATTTATCAACACCCGCTAGATAGGCCAGACTGTTTTTATGCTCTTCTTGGCCCAGCAAGGCACAGGCACCTACCTGGGCAAGGGCCTCCAAAATTAAAACACCGGGAAGAACCGGAGTGCCGGGAAAATGCCCCTGGAAAAATGGTTCATTAATAGTCACGTTTTTTAAGCCCACAGCCCTTTTACCTGGTTCTAACTCCAAAATCCTGTCCACCAGTAAAAATGGATAACGGTGTGGGAGGATGCTCATTATTTCATCAATATTAAGCAATAGAATCACCTATTCATGTTTTTTTTCAATACTAAAACAGCATTATGCCCCCCAAAACCCAATGAATCAGAAACAGCAACATTCACCGTTTTTTCTCTGGCTTGATTGGGTACATAATCAAGGTCACAAACCGGGTCGGGATTCTGATAATTTATCGTCGGAGGTATCATATTATATTGGCAGCACAAAGCTGCCGCAATACACTCCAAACCTCCTGCTGCACCTAACATGTGCCCTGTCATACTCTTTGTGGAACTTACAGCAACCTGGTTGGCATGATCCCCCAGGGCTTTTTTGATCGCTTTTGTCTCCACAGCGTCATTGATCGAAGTACTTGTACCATGAGCGTTAATATAGTCCACCTGCTCCGGGGTAATCCCCGCATCCTTAAAGGCACGGGTGAAGGCCTTTGCAGCGCCATTTCCTTCTGGGTCTGGCTGCACAATATGATAGCCGTCACCCATTGTCCCATAACCTGCAAGCTCGGCGTAGATCTTTGCTCCTCTCTCCAGGGCATGACCCATCTCTTCAAGGATAACAATTCCTGCTCCTTCTCCCATGACAAAACCGTCTCTTTGTGCATCGAAGGGTCTGCTCGCTCCTTGTGGGTCATCATTATTTGTGGACAAGGCTCTCATCGCACAAAAGCCCCCCACACCTAAAGGTGTGATCGATGCCTCTGCTCCTCCGGTTATCATAACATCTGCCTCATCATTCTGGATGATACGAAAGGCATCGCCGATGGAGTTTGTTCCAGCGGCACAGGCTGTTACTGTACAGCTGTTGGGACCCCGCGCACCTAGCATAATGGATACCTGTCCTGATGCCATGTTACAGATCATCATCGGAATCAAAAAAGGACCGACACCGTTTGGGCCTTTTTTTAGTAATATTTTATGCTGCTTTTCAAATGTTTCTAGCCCTCCGATACCGGTTCCGATCCAAACCCCAACCCGATCAGCATTATCTTGGTTGATCTCTAACTTGGAGTCTTCTGCTGCCTGCCGTGCTGCCGCACAGGCAAATTGCACAAACCTGTCCATTCTTCTGGCATCTTTGCGGCCTAAATAATCTGTCGGTACAAAATCTCGAACCTGTGCTGAAATTTTTGCAGATAAAGCAGTCACATCAAAACGATCAATATAATCTATTCCGCTTTTTCCTTTAAGCAGGTTATCCCAACAACTGGATATATCATTTCCAAGTGGGCTGATAACACCCAGTCCAGTGATAACAACTCGTTTCTTTGGCAACATAACCACCACCTTACTATCTGTCTTATCCCATGCCCCCGTCGACTACGATTACCTGCCCTGTTATATAATCCGCATCAGGTGATGCCAGAAACGATACAACACCGGCAATATCTTCAGGCTTACCCGGTCTCCCTAGTGGCACCTGTTGCAAAATCTCTTCCCAATAATCCTGGGGCATCTCTGCAGTCATTGGTGTTTCAATAAAGCCGGGTGCAACAGCGTTGACAGTGATCCCTCGAGAACCATATTCTTTCGCTACTGTCCGCGTAAAGCCGATGATACCGGCCTTAGAGGCCGCATAGCTAGCCTGGCCGGCATTCCCCCGCAACCCGACTATTGAAGAGATATTGATGATATGTCCATGCTTTTGCTTCATCATATAGCGGACAGCTGCCCTGGTACAATGGAAAACCCCAGTCAGGTTGGTGTTGATGACCTGCTCCCATTCCTCATCTGAAATACGTGGCAGGAGGTTATCTCTAGAAACACCTGCATTGTTGACCAGCACATCCAGTCTCCCAAAGGTTTTGACAACCTGGCTGATCATCTCTTTGACATTGGCGGAATCGGTGACATTACAGCTGACAGCTATAGCCCTTCCCCCGCCATCCCGAATCTCACGGACGACCTGCTCACTTTCGTTGGACGTCAGGTCACAAGCTACCACCTGGTAACCCTCATTGCCAAGTCGGAGAGCGATTGCTCTACCGATACCTCTGGCACTTCCAGTGATTAGAGCTACTCCTTCTTTCACTCCAAGCCCCCCTTTTAACTGACTAACTAAAAACTTGCTTCAACTTCTTTAGAATCCTATCCAGGGAGGCAGAATCTTGGACACTCCCCAGTGCTTTGTTTTTTGCCGTTTTTTTGATCAAGCCGGAGAGTACTTTACCAGGACCCACTTCAATAAAGTAGTCGACCCTCTCTGACATATGCGCAGTTGACTGCTCCCATTTAACTGATCGGTAAAGCTGTTCTACCAGCACACCAGGCAGATCTGAGCGGTGGATCTCCCGGGCTTTCACATTGCTGACTACGGGAAATTCCGGTTCAGACCAGTTGATCATTTCTAGCTCTGTCTGTAAAGCTATAGCCGCGTTTTTCATTAATCGGCAATGAGATGGTACACTTACCGCAAGGGGGACCACCCTTGCCCCTGTTTCTTGGAGAAGATCACCGGCTTTAAGAACACCCTGCCGCTCCCCTGAAATAACTATTTGCCCAGGGCAGTTGTAATTGGCAATCTCCACAATTCCAGAGCTAGAGGCCTCAGTACATGCCTGTTTTACTGTATCTTCCTTTACTCCTAACACAGCTGCCATGATCCCCTGCCCTGCAGGTACAGCCTGCTGCATGATCTGGCCGCGTTTAACCACCAGCCGCAGTGCATCTTCAAACTGCAGAGCACCACTGGCTACCAGGGCACTGTATTCACCCAGGCTTAGCCCCGCTGCCATAAAAGGCAGCAAACCTTCTTCTTTAAGCACCATAAAAGTGGCGATGCTCGTAGTGAGGACAGCGGCTTGGGTAATTTCTGTTTTATTGAGTTTCTCTTTAGTCCCTTCAAAACAGATAGTGCTCAAAGGGAACCCCAAAACCTGGTCAGCTGTTTTGTAAATGTGATTCGCACAGGGGAAGCGCTCTGCCATTTCCTTACCCATACCGGGATACTGAGAACCCTGTCCGGGAAAGACAAAAGCTATTGGATTATACATAGTTCGTCCCCAACTCTTTTAGTATTCTGACTGCTGTTTCCATAACATCTTCTATGATATCTTGAGCGGGTTCCACTTTCTTTACCAACCCGGCACATTGTCCGCATAGCAGAGAACCATTTTGCACATCCCCTTTAACGGCGGCCGGAAATTTGCCAGATCCCATAATATCCAATTCCTCAGGGTTTAGGTTCTCTTTCTCTTTACCCAGATAATACTGAGTAAATTGGTTTTCGATAACTCTCACCGGACGGCCGACAGAAACCCCGCAGACTACAGTATCTCTGTCCCTGCACCGGATCACTTTCTCTTTGTAATCCTGGTGAGCGGGGGATTCCTCTGTACAAATAAAGCGTGTGCCCATCTGCACTCCCTCCGCACCTAAGGCAAGAGCTGCAGCGAAACCTCTGCCATCAGCGATGCCGCCGGCAGCGATTACCGGTATATCAACCGCATCCACAACCATGGGTACCAGACACATAGTTGTGGTCTGTCCAATATGCCCTCCGGCTTCAGTACCTTCAGCTATAATGGCATCCGCCCCCTGCCTGGCCAGCCGACGTGCTAAGGCAACAGAAGCCACAACCGGCAGCACTTTACACCCTGACTCTTTCAACCGAGGCAATAGCTTTCCCGGATTACCGGCGCCAGTAGTGATCACAGGAACCTTCTCCCTGATGACCAGGTCAATGATCTCTGCGACATAAGGTGAAGTGAGCATCACATTGACACCAAATGGCTGATCAGTGATCTTCTTGACAACGGCAATCTCTTTTTCTAGCCACTGTGGTTCTGCTGACCCAGCAGCTATAATACCGAGAGCACCGGCTTCGGAAACAGCACCTGCCAATTTGCCTGTGGCTATCCAAGCCATGCCCCCTTGCAGTAAAGGGTATTTAATACCCAATAATTTCGAAACTCTAGTTGTAATCAACTGTCGCTCACCTGCCCCAACGTACCAGAGCCGCCCCAGTAGTGAGCCCAGCACCAAAGCCAACTAGGAGCAGCAAATCTCCGGTTTTGAATTTATTTTTTTCAGCCGCTTCCCCTAGTACCAAAGGAATAGAAGCGGCTGAAACATTACCATATTCACCAATGTTGACCAGCACCTTTTCCCAGGGTATCTTTAATTTTTTGGCTGCGGCTTGCAGGATGCGTATATTGGCCTGGTGCATAATAAAATAATCCACATCTTCAGTGCTCAAATTTGCTTCGTCTAAAACATAGCCGGCGCATTCGGGAATACTCCTTACTGCGAATTTATAAACTTCATTACCCTGCATCTGCATATAGTGCATCCTCTGGTCAATGGTTTCCTGTGATGCCGGATGACGAGAACCCCCTGCGGGAATGGTCAGCAAGCTGCTCCCCCTCCCATCAGCCCCCAGGTAAGTAGCAATTATTCCATTATTCCCTTCCCCTTTTCCTAGCAAAACTGCCCCTGCACCATCCCCGAAAAGAATACAGGTATTTCGATCTGTAAAATCAACCACACTGGATAAAACCTCTGCTCCTACCACAAGGATATGATGATATTTATCACTGCCCAGCAAAAAGTTTTCCGCTGTTGCCAGTGCATAGATAAACCCGGTACAGGCAGCATTCAGATCAAAAGCGGCGGCACTATTGGCCTTTAAGAGATGCTGCAGCAAACAAGCAGTAGCAGGCATGGGCATATCAGGTGTCATCGTTGCCACAATAATCAGGTCCAACTCCTCAGGCGCAATATCTGCCTCTTCTAGAGCTGACCTGGATGCCCGGTAGGCCAGATCAGATGTGGCAACACCATCGCCGGCGATTCTTCGATATCTGATTCCTGTACGGCTGACTATCCAATCATCACTTGTCTGCACCATTTTTTCCAGATCCGCATTAGATAAGATCTCTTCAGGCACAGCATATCCAGTTCCTAAAATCTGAGCTTTCAACATATGTCCTCCGCTAGGTTTAGGTTCGGTAATAAAGGCACCATAAAAATACACTATTTACAGTATATTGTCAACAGAATCGTGCACATATTATACCATGATGACACATTTATGCATATATAAAGAAGATCCGCTCCAATCAATTCCTGCCCTCCCTATCATGATAATTAACCAATTCCATGACATAGGGACTTTGGTTGGGGTGGATCACTTTTAGTGTAGCGTTTACATTATACAGCCGTTTTCATCGGTTCTCACCTCATCCTATCCGTTGTAGAGGAAGGAGTGTCGGTAGATCGCGTTCTGTTCATCAGTTCCGCCGTAGGGGGCGTACTGGACGGTTGCGGCTCCGCTCTAACAAGGCAGCAGCCCTTCATTTTTCAGTTCCTGTACTCCCTGCAGGATCCCTATGATAGCATGGGCATAGGATAAGCCCCCTTGAAGATATACAATATAAGGAGGGCGCATAGGGGCATCTGCAGTCAGTTCGATTGATGAACCTTGTACAAAGGTGCCACCTGCCATGATCACCTTGTCCTGGTATCCTGGCAAACTGCTGGCCACAGGTATGGCCCGAGAATCCACTGGTGATGCCTTTTGAATCCCGCGACAGAAGGCCTTTACTCCCTCTGCATGATTAAGCTTGATCGCTTGTACGATATCTGAACGTGGGGAACCGGGAGCAGGTGAGGTCTCAAAACCCAGGGTGGTGAATAAATAGGCGGCAAATAGTGCTCCTTTAAGGGCTTCTGCCACAGTATGGGGGCTCATGAAAAAACCCTGATAAAAAAGGGGGCCCAACCCTAAATTTGTGCCCATGTTTTGACCTAGGCCCGGAGCAATGAGCCTGTCCGCAGCCTGTGCAACCAAGTCTTCTTTTCCCACCAGGTAGCCACCTGACGGAGCCAATCCCCCACCCGGATTCTTGATCAGGGAACCCGCCATCAAATCAACCCCTACATCTGTGGGCTCTTGTTCTTCAACAAATTCTCCATAACAGTTGTCGACAAAACAGATAATATTACTGTCATATTCCTTGATCAAGCAAACCAGATCATTAATTTCCTGAATACTCAGGGCTTGGCGCCAGCTGTAACCACGAGAGCGCTGAATAAATACTGCACTGGGTTTCTCTGTCAGCATCTCCCGGATCTTTTCGTAGTCGAGTCTGCCCTCCGCAGATAAAGAGGCTTCTTTGTAGATGATACCCTCTCCTCTTAAAGATCGCCCCTTCCCATTAGAGACCCCTATGATCTTGGCCAGGGTATCATAGGGAGTTCCAGTTGCTGAAAGCAATACATCTCCTGGTTTAAGAATAGATGCCAGGGCCAAAGAGATGGCATGTGTACCCGAAATAATCTGGGCACGCACTAAAGCTGCCTCTGTTCTAAATGTGAGGGCATAGACCTCCTCCAAACCCTCCCGCCCGGGATCCCCATAACCGTAGCCGTTCCCGTCCCTCAGGTGGTAATCGGCAATCCCCGTCTGGCGAAAAGCGCTAAGAACCCGTGCTTGATTAATTTTTGCGGTTGCCTCAATCTGCTCAAATTCAGGTTTTGCCTTATCTTCCGCATCTCTTGCTAGTTTACAGAGATCGGCATCGATATCATAGTATTCTTGCAAGTAATTATACAGATCCTGCATCTTTTATCTCCCCTAATCAAAGTCTTCTGGTCTGATCAACATCAATTCTTCTCTTGTCAGGCGCTGTCGTTTCACCAACCGCACAGCCTGCCTGCGAATAGCTTTTTCAATCAAATTGCGCACCAGACGCGCATTCCCTTCATTTTCACTACCTGACCTGTTTTTTTCCTCTAAAATTTTACGCAGAGCAGATCGAGCTTCGGGCAGCAGACGATATTGTCTTTGCTTAAGCATCAAGGCTCCGATCTGCAGTAATTCCTCCACAGTATAGTCAGGAAAAGTAATATAAATGGGGAAACGCGAGTAAAGCCCCGGATTGCTGTGCAAAAACCACTCCATCTCACCTTTGTAACCGGCAAGAATAAGCACAAAATCTTGCTTATAGTCCTCCATAGCCTTAACCAAAACATCGATGCTTTCCTTGCCAAAGTCCTTTGTACCACCACGAGCCAGGGAATATGCCTCATCAATAAATAAGATACCACCCATCGCTTTTTTAATTTGTTCCCTGGTCTTATGCGCTGTATGTCCAATATATTCACCGACAAGATCTGCTCGCTCTACCTCAATCAACTGCCCCTGCGAAAGGACTTCCATCGAATACAACAGTTTACCCATAATCCTGGCAACAGTAGTTTTCCCTGTTCCCGGATTCCCCTTGAATATCATATGTAAGACCAGATGCTCTGTATGTAGTAATGCTTTTTCACGACGGCGTTGGATTTGAACATATGCAGAAACCTCCGAAACGAGGCTTTTGACCTCGCTCAATCCGATCAAACCGTTCAATTCCTTTAAGACCGATTCTGGTTTTGACCGGTTATCATCATTTGCTGCCTGCTGTTTTTTTCGATTCTGGTTAGTTCGCAAGGGTTGAGCTTGAGGAGATCCCCTAACTAATCTGGACGGGAACCTAAAATACACCCTATGATCACCTCTGGCTGTCTGACTCACTTTAACAGTATACGCAATCGCAAGAAAAAGGTGTTATTTAAACAACCAGGGGCAAATGACGCGTTGGAGTAAATTTACCAGTATAAACAGAACAAAGCCCTGCAAACTGATAGCGATGATCCCAGCAAACATCTCCGGATAGTTAATTCTGCTCCATGCTTCAAAAATAAAGTAACCTAATCCCTCAAAGGTAGCAAATGACTCCGCAAAAAAGAGAACACTGATCGCTGTACCCAGGCTGATCCTGACAGCAGTAAAAATTTCCGGCAAGCAGCCCGGAATAATCACATGGGAATATATTTCCCGTGATGTTGCCCCTAAAGAGAGAACAGAGAGAATAGTGCTGTCAGGTATATTTTTTGCCGCATCCCTTGTTATAATCAATATTTGAAAAAAGATAATAAGAACTATTAATATTACTTTTGACAGATCCCCGATATTGAAGATGGCAAATATAACCGGCAGCAAAGCAATCTTGGGAACGGGATAAAGGAGATAGATTTGTGGTGATAACCATTTGTCTAGTTTTGCATTTCTGCCGATATACAGCCCTAGAGGGACAGCCAGGGCAAGTCCGAGCAAAAGACTTGTCAGTACTCGATAGGTACTTACCAGGAAGTGCTTCCACAGTCCTTCTGGCAGGACATTAAAAAATGAAACCAGCGCAGGGATTGGGCGCGGCAATGCCGGGTTTTGCAGCAGCAGAGCCAGCAGTTCCCAGGCCAGAAAAAAAATCACTATGGCAGATGAATATGTTAAAAACTTATCGTTTTTTAAATAACTATTCTTCACTTTGGGAGTGTACCTCCAGTGAGGCCCGTACTTCTGTACACTTCTCATGAAAACTCAGCTGATCTCTGTAGTCTTCGGCTCCCTGAGCGGGATTAGCGATCTTTGCACAGATCTTTCCGGGACAGGCAGTGAAGATAATGATCTCCTGTCCCAGGTAAACAGCCTCTTCAATGCTGTGGGTGACTAAAACACAGGTTATCTGATGCCGTTTAAGCAAATTAAAGATGACCTTTTGCATGTATTCTCTGGTCAAGGCATCAAGAGCGGATAGTGGCTCATCCATCAATAGAATATCAGGATGAAGAGATAAGGCTCGTGCCAGAGCAACTCTTTGTTTTTGTCCTCCACTTAACTGCTTTGGATAACGGTCAATACATTCTGTCAATGCCAGTTCTTCAAAAACCCGCTCCAGTATCTCTTTGATTTCCCGCTCCGGAACCTTACGCAGGACAAGGCCCAGAGCCGCATTTTCCCAGACAGTCTTCCAGGAAAGAAGACCATATTCCTGTAGGATCAATGCTGTCCCTCTCTCGGGCTTTACCAATTTCTCACCATGCAGCAAAACCTCTCCTTGAGTAGGCGCCATTAAGCCTGCCATTATATAAATCAGGGATGTCTTACCACACCCCGAAGGACCAATAACAGCGTAGCTTCTTCCTTTTTCTATTTTCATGTCAATACCACGCAAGGCTTGCACCGGTTTGCTGCCATTGCTGTATGTCAGAGAAACATTCTTTAAATCAAGCATTATAATTCCTTCTTTATTTGATGCTTTATTTGATGACCTCGTCTGTTACAATGTCTTCATAGGTATAAGGTTCAGTAAGTAGACCATTATCTGTCAACCAGTCGATGACCCTCTGGGTATCTTCCTGGGCAGGCAACTGCAGTGTTGAAAAGGACGGAACAGGATAAGACTCCTGCAGTTCGACAGGGATCTGGATCTTTTCAATAAAGAGATCTCGGTACCCTTCCGGGTTCTCATTTAGAATCTCTGACCCTTCGGCATATGCTTGGAGAAATTTTTTGATGGCCTCTTTCTTTGTTTCAATGGCCTCATCACTAAAAAAGTAGACTGATTGTGAAATATTCACACCCAATTTGGTATCATCGATCAGCACATTGGCGCCCTTTATTTCTGCATAAGCAGCCAAGGGATCAGGCAAAACAGCGGCATCCACCTGCTTTTGCAAGAGCATTTCTGCCCTCAAGGGCATTTTGGCGATATTAACCTTCTGTACCTCTTGAGGGTCGATCCCTTTGATAAGGAGCATCTGGTCTGCTGTATACTCAATGATCGTATTCTCGGAAATAGCAAGTTTCTTACCTTTAAGCTCCTTAACATCTGTAATAGTCCCAGGGGCAGCAAGCAAAGCGAAACGACCCTCCTGCGGTGTCGCTCCCATTGCCAGTGAAACAGCCTTTACAGGAGTGCCTCCCTGGCGTATCAAAGCCACTGCCAGCAGATCACCCTCTACCCCATCGACTGCCCCGGCTTGGAGCGCTGCATCCCTTTCAGCCGCACTTTGAAAATTGACAACCTCAACATTAACACCATGTTTTTGATATAAATCCTCTTCCAGCGCCACATAAAAGGGTAAAACCTCTTCATTAGGAAGTAACCCTATTTTGAGAGTGTCTTCTTCTTTGCACCCCGAACACATAACAGCCATCAAGAGTGCAATGATCAGGATACTATAAAAACTTGCGGCCCTTTTCAATTCTCTCCCCCCCAGATTGTTTTTATTTTTCTATACCTCGAAATCCCTATCGTAAGAGAGGTTGATGGGCCTACTAGGCATTATTGTGGAAATTGCATGTTTGTAAACCATCTGTTGTTTACCATCACTATCTAGGATAACTGTAAAATTGTCAAAGCCCCTCAACACACCTTTCAACTGGAATCCATTGACCAGGTATAAGGTGATCATGACTCCCTCTTTACGAACCTGGTTTAAAAAAAGGTCTTGTAAATTGATCTGCTGTTTGGACATATTTCTAGCCTCCATTTTCAAATCTTTACCATAGCTATTCTACATAAATATCCATACTCCTGCCAAGATGCTCATTAATTCTGGAAAAAACGTCCTGGCGATCATTACCATCGTCCATTAAATACCACTTAATGCGTTGATCCCTGCGAAACCAGGTCAGCTGTCTTTTGGCATAGCGCCTGGTGGCTTTTTTTGCCTCTGCAATGGCCTCGGCAAGATCATAATCACCCTCTAAATACTGAATAACCTGTTTATAGCCAAGCGTTTGAAAGGGTTTTAGTTCCTTGCTGTATCCCTTATTCAGTATTGAGCGAACCTCATCTTCAAGGCCCTCTGCAAACATCTTATCCACTCGTTTTTCGATCCGTCGATATAGTTCTGGTCGCTGATAGGTTATGCCCACCATCTCCACTCGATAAAGGGGTTTTTTATTGTCCTGTTGGTAGCTGGAAAACAGCCTTCCTGTCAGGTAATAGACCTCTAAAGCTCTAGAAATGCGACGAAAGTCATGGGGGTCGATCCTCTCAGCAGACGCAGGGTCTATGTCTTTGAGCTTTTGATAAATTTCCTCCTGTTTACCATCACCCCACATTCTGCGTAAATCCTTGCGTATCACCTGATAACCCTTTGTATCAGGAAATTCAAAGGGATAGACCACGGCTTGAATATAAAGCCCGGTCCCACCTACCAGGAAAGGCAGTTTGCCTCTCTCTTGAATCTCCCGGATTTTATGGCGGGCAAGGGATTGAAATTGAGCCACACTAAAGTCTTGATCAGGATCCAGGATATCGATCAAATGATGTGGAACACCCCTCTGTTCCTCTAATTTCAACTTGGCTGTACCAATATCGAAATATTTATACAACTGTACCGAATCAGCAGAGATTATCTCTCCCTGTAGTTTTTGGGCCAGCTCTACAGCCAATTCAGATTTACCTGCCGCAGTAGGTCCTGCAATAACTACAAGAGGTGAAGTCATTTTTATCACATCCGTTTGCTCAACGATAAAACCACTTGGTCAGTTCCTTGTTCGTTATTTCCACATAGGTCGGCCGCCCATGTGGGCAGCGATCGGGATGAGCAGTGGCATCCAGCTGTGCTAATAGCTGCTTCATCTCCTCATCTGTTAAAGAATCCCCTGCTTTAAGAGCACTTTTACAAGCCATCATGGTTACCGCTTTTTGATGAAGATCGACAGATTTAACCTCTTCATTAGCCTGGCGTATCAGGTCAAGCAGTTCCTTAAAAAGCTGTTCCGGATTAGTATGCTGCCCCCAGGGCACACTTATCAATAAATAGCTGTTATTTTCTTGTTTTTGAAGAGTATAGCCGATCTGGGTAAAGAATTCACTGTTTTCAGTATAAAGAACAGCCTCCTCCGGAGTGAGCTGAATAGGCTCAGGGCATATTTTTTGTGAATATTTTTTTCTCTGTTTAAAATACCCTAATATTTCTTCATATCTGACCCGTTCATGGGCGGCATGCTGATCAATTATATAAACAGCGTTCCCATCTTCAGCAATGATATAGGTTCCCTGCACCTGTCCCAGCAAGCGCATTTTCTGAAAAAAAGTCTGTCTGACATGCAGTTCTTCATCTCTATTTTCCTTCTTATGCAGCCTCTCGGAAAAACCATCTTTGACTAAAGCAGGCTTGGTATAGTGTTGTGTCTGCTGAGTAAAGAGAGCCCTTTCCTGATGCTGTGGAATATGCTCCTGTTTAGTAGATGGCTGATCCGTATCCTGTACATCCCGTACATCCTGGAAAAAATGATCGGGTTGGCGTTGCTGCTGTAAATATTCAGTCAATGCATTTCTTAGTCCATGGTACAGAATCCTGGCCACAAGCTGGGCATCTGAAAAACGTATATCGCTTTTTGTCGGGTGCACATTGACATCTATTGACCTTGTATCAATATTCAAAAAAATAACAGCACAGGGATAGTGGCCGCTGGTGATCAATCCCTGATAGGCATTTTCCAGTGTGCGGCTCAGCAGATAGTTGCGAATCAAGCGTTTGTTTACAAAGAAAGACTGATAATAGCGGCTGGCTCTGGTGAATCCTGGATCTGAAATCAAGCCCTTAATCTCAATTCCTTCCTCTGCATAGGATACCTGTATGAATTGTCCCCTTGATTCCTTACCATAGAGAATGGAGGCAATCTCCAGCAGGTCATCATTTCCTGATGTGACCAGGTTCTGCCTCTTTCCTGAAGTATAGTGAAAGGCGATCTCAGGGTAACCAAGTGCATAGCGGGTGATAACATCTGCAATAGCTCCGCTCTCTGAACGATCGCTTTTTAAAAATTTACGTCGTGGCAGACTGTTAAAAAAAAGATCCTCTACGATAACCTGAGTTCCCTGTGGGCACCCCACAGGAACCACTTCTTTTATCTCTCCACCTTCAACAACCACCCTTGTACCAGCAACAGCGTCAGGGGTTTTAGTCAATAAGGTAAAGCGAGACACTGCGGCTATAGCGGCCAGGGCCTCTCCGCGGAAACCCAATGTTGTCACCTTATTTAAATCATCTGGCTGTCTGATCTTGCTGGTGGCATGTCTGGCAATAGCCGCTTGGGCATCCTCTGCTGACATCCCTATTCCGTTATCAATAATTTTGATCTCCTGCAGACCGGCTTTTTTTATTTCAATTGTAATGCGGGTCGCAGTGGCATCAATGGCATTTTCCATCAGTTCCTTGACAACCGATGCCGGCCTCTCCACAACCTCCCCTGCTGCTATCTGGTTAACAACATCCTGATCTAATAGTTCTATTTTTCCCATAAATATCACTCTGTAACAAGATGCTCATCTGATATTTCCACATCTCCCCTATCAGATAATTGGTAATACCTGTCTGCGGGTTTATCCTGGAAACTGATGACATCTGCCCCTTGAAGGTTGATCTTCATACGCTCATAGAGAGCCCTAGCCTCTTCTTGGCAAGTGCTGCAGGCTCTTGGATGCAGCGCAACAGCCTTGATAGATTTTGTTTGCCCATCCGGATACATCCCCCGGGAGTCGATCACCTGATAACCTGGGCAGTTATCGCACAAGCGAACACTTTCCTTTTGCTGTTCCCTGATGCTGTCTGTGTCATAATAAACTTGTCTGGTTGATTCAATGAACTCTCCCTCTCGAGGATACTGCTGCTCACCTAATTGCTCTCGGTCATTCCAGACACCCCACAGATAGTCGACTACACCCTTGATATAATCCTTGTGTTCCTGGGTTTCTCGGAAATTTTCCGGCCGATAATCAGGTTCCCTGACCCAGGAATAGTCAAGGCCTGCCATCGCTAAAATGATCCCGGTGTTGAGATAGGGTAAAGCAGTTTCGATTGCATAACCACCCTCCAGCACTGCCAGATCGGGAGCCAGTTTTTCGTTCAATTTAGCATAACCCTGTGCTGTAAAACGCATATTAGCCAGAGGATCTGAGTAGTGGTTATCCTGTCCGGCAGAATTGACAACCAGATCAGGCTTAAAATCGTCCAGTATGGGAAGAACCAGGTTATCCAAGATATAATGTATCCCTTCATCAGTAGTATTAGGCATCATAGGGACATTTAAGGTCATTCCAAAAGCATTGGGCCCCCCGAGTTCATCACAGAATCCCGTCCCGGGAAACAGTGTTCGCCCATCCTGGTGAAAGGAGATAAAGAGCACATCAGGATCATGATAGAATATATCCTGTGTTCCATCACCATGGTGAACATCTGTATCCACTATAGCTATTTTTTTGATGTCATAATTTTGGCGAAGATACTCTATCATAATCGCTTCGTTATTGATATTGCAAAAACCTCTGTTACCATGGGCAACCCGCATGGCATGATGTCCCGGAGGCCTGACCATGGCAAAGCCATTGGCGATTTGCTTGTCCATCAATGCATCTGCCAGAACCAGTGTGCCGCCAACTGCGATCAGATGTGCATTTGTGATCTGTGTTTGTATATCAGGCACACAAAAATGAGCCCTGGCAATATCTTTATGTGTTGCTATCCGCGGTTTATATTCGATGAGCTGGGGAAGATCCATGATCCCCTCCTCGAAAAGCTGGTCTCTGGTATATAATAATCTTTCCTCACGCTCCGGATGTGTCGGTGAGATCGCCCAATCAAAGGCAGGAAAGAAAACCACACCTGTTTTTTGTGCCATCAGCGAACACCTCCTTCCTGAAACTCAAGGATTCCTGTGGGAAACTGTACACAGACATCGATTAAGCGCCCCTCAGTTCTCCAACCCCGTACCATATTAAAGAGTTCGCTGTACACAAGCTCAGGTTCTTCTTGCCCGGGAATGCCCATCTTATTTCCTTCCTCTTGGAGCCTGGTCAGTGAAAAGCTTTCCGCATCAGCAAGTGATGAGACTCCTTTTAGTTTTTCCTGCACCCCGTTTTCTTCGATAGAATAGAATTTCCTATCTGTATCAAAGTGAAAGGTCAGACGCAGATTTACTTTGGCGAGAGCCGCACCGATGGCATTAGCCACATCGGCATCAGCCGGTATCAGAGCACTACATCCCATCTCCTCCCCTAATAGAGGCAGCAAGGCAGGTGATGCCGCTCCGATCCCCACAAGATTCTGAGGACGTATTTTTTTTCGCTGCTCCATTTCCCAGATGCGGTAAGCTGGTTCCTGCTCCCAGGAAATGAACATAGCCTCAATTTCAGCAACAATGCGCTGCACTGTCTTTTCTAAAACCAGTTTCGCTGTCTGCTGTGGCGCCATTCCTAGTTCCTTGCCTAACATCTCCATAGCCCGGACAGCTTGTCTCTCTTCCCCGATCTCCACCAGATCCAGGGCCCGCATAGCATCTGTCGGTGTGGGGGATGGACCTCCCATGCAATAAGCAGGTCCCTCTCGATAAGGCATGATCTGCAAAATGCCATCCTCAACCATTAAACAGCTATCACCGCCAACGGCGGCAGAACTGGTAGCAAAGGCTCTGACATGTGTAAGCATCTCATCGATACACGCACCCTTAGAGGCCAGCAAAGGCTCGCCGGAAAGAATAAGAGCCAGGTCTGTGGTGGTTCCACCGATATCCACTACAACCGAAGTTTTTCCTTTTGGGGTAAGAGCTAAGGCACCAAGTGTACTGGCAGCTGGGCCGGAGAAGATAGTTTCCACAGGTTTTAACACAGAACTGCTAAAGGATAATGTGCCCCCATCAGCCTTTAAAATATAGAGTGGGGCAGCAATACCTCTCTGTTCAAGAAGTTCCCGCACCTCAGAATAAAAGGTATCAAACCTGTGCTGTGTTGCCAGGGTCAGCAGTGTGGTGTATACCCTGCGTGGAAAATTCAAGCGACCGGTTATCTGGTGACCCATAGCCACAGTTAAACCTGGAATGTTTTCCTGAAGATATGAAGCCACAAGTTTCTCATGTTTATTGTTTCGCTGAGAAAACTTTCCCACAACTGCAACCCGCATAATCCCTGATTCTTGAATCTTTTGAGCACAGGCTTTGATTTCTTGTTCATCAATGCCCCAGATTTCCCTGCCCCGGAAGTCGATAGCTCCGGACAATAAGAAGGTATCTGGTACCCTATAATCATACAGCTGTGGGTTCAAACCTGGCCCAGGTATGATCACCAGAGCTGTAGCATCCACTTGTTTCGTAGCGATTAAATTTGTGATCAGGGTTGTACTCAGTACAATCCTGTCCAGCTCATCATCCTGTACTTCCTCTACTGCATCCAGCAAAGGATCCAGGGCAGCGAGTAAAGAATTCAAGAGATTCTCATTTTGTGTAGGCACCTTCATCTTTTTTACTACTCTTCTGTCATCCATCAAAACGGCATCTGTATAGGTACCTCCTACATCAAGACCTATAAGCATACAGCAATCACCTTCCTGTAACGACCTTATCTTTGACCATGCCGTTTGGGCCTAGAAGAAGCACTTTCCCCTGACTGTAACAGACGCTGCTGCCAGGATGAAATAGTATTCAAGGCCTCTAACGGTGTCATCTGGACCAAATTTAGGCTTTCTAGTTCCTGTATTATCATACTTTTATCATCGAAGAGCACCAATTGAACAGGTGACTGAGGCTCTCTCTTTTTCTCACCAACCTCCATCTCTGCGGCTACATCGTAGGCCCGTTCAATTACATCCTGAGGTAAATTAGCCAGTTGTGCCACTTGGATACCATAGCTTTTATTTGTGCCGCCAGGCACAACCTTATGCAAAAAGGTGATCTCTCTCCCCTTCTCTGCCACAGCCACTGAATAATTAGCGACCCCTGTAAACTGTTCTGCCAGTTGTGTCAGTTGATGATAATGAGTGGCAAAAATCAATCTGGGCCCTATTTGATCATGGAAGTATTCCACAAGCGCCCAGGCTATCCCTAAGCCGTCAGTTGTACCTGTGCCCCGTCCTATCTCGTCAAGGACGATAAAACTGTCCTTTGTAGCATGGTTAATAATATAGGAAACCTCATTCATCTCCATCATAAAGGTACTCTGTCCCTTGCCCAAGTCATCCATCGAACCGGCACGAACAAAAACCCTGTCAGCGATACCGATTTCAGCTTTTTCCGCAGGGATGAATGACCCGCATTGGGCCATTAAGACCAATGTGGCCATCTGACGCATATATGTGGATTTGCCTGCCATATTAGGACCGGTCAAAATATGAATCCTGTTGTCTTCTTCTCCGATACGCAGATCATTGGGAATATAAGAGCCTTCCGGTAGAAGTTGTTCCAATATGGGGTGGCGTCCATTTTTAATGTTGATGCTGCCCTCATTATTAAGCTCTGGCTTGACATAGCTATAGAGAGCTGCAGTCTCCGCAAATGATGCCAGACAGTCAATCTGCGCAATCAGCCGCGCATTTTGACGCACCAGGACGGACATTTCCTTGGCCTGCTTGCGGATATCACAAAATAACTGATACTCTAATTCCTGCAAGCGATCTGTAGCCCCGACAAAGAGCTCTTCCTGTTCCTTTAATTCGGGTGTTATAAATCGCTCACACTGAGTCAGTGTCTGTTTTCTGATATAATTCTCAGGCACAAGAGAAAGATTTGGCTTGGTGATTTCTATATAATAGCCAAACACTTTATTGAAACTTATTTTTAATGATTTAATTCCGGTACGAGCCCGCTCTTCACTCTCCAGATTCTTGATCCAGGTTTCTCCATCTTCGATGATTTCACGTATTTGATCGACTTTTGGGTCATATCCATCCTTGATAATTCCACCATTGCTTAAGTTATCCGGAGGATGATCATTGATGGCCTGCTGGATCATGTCCTTTAATTCACTGATGGGGTCAAGGGACTCCCCCAACCCTCGGAGATGCTGGCATTTGGCCTTTTTAAAAATATCTTTGATCAAGGGAATCGCAGCCAGAGAATTGGACAAAGCTATTAAATCCCGCGGTTTAGCTACCAACCATTCAATCCTGCTGATGATTCGCTCCAAATCATAAATTTTGCTTAGTTGTTCACGCAAATCCTGGCGTAAAAAGAAAGTATCTTTCAATTCTTCTACTGAATCCTGCCTGGCTTTGATCGCCTCCATATCCTGAAGAGGCAGCTGCAGCCATTTCCGCAGCAGGCGTGTGCCCATCCCGGTTAAAGTACGCTCCAAGGCCCAAAAAAGGCTGCCTTCTTTTTTACCCTCCCGTAAGGTCTTAAAAAGTTCAAGATTTCTGATGGTCATAGCATCAAGATACATATGATTCCCAGGCATAAAAACATCCATTTTACTAAAAGGCAGGTTTTCATTTTTTTGCGTTTCTTGAAGGTAACTGAGCAGATTAACCCCAGCAGCTAATCCCTCTTTCAGGTTTTCCCTATTCAGACCAACCAAATATTCCTGGCCGAACTGTCTCTCAATAAGCTCAATAGATGTATCCTGGTTTACCTCAGTAGAGATTATGTTTTGAGCTTCCCAACAGTTTTCTAATATAGATTTAATAAGGGGCAGCTGACCTGATTTATAAATAAATTCCGCAGGCTGTAGCCGGTTGATCAGATCTACCAGGTGTCCGGATTGATCTTTTACAGAAAATTGGGCAACCTGAAACTCGCCTGTGCTGATATCACTCCAGGCACAGCCAACATTATCCTGCTTATGGAAAAGAGAGAGTATGTAATTGTTTTTTGCCTTATCCAGATATGCCGAATTTAAAATAGTGCCAGGGGTCACTACCCGCACCACATCACGCTTAACAATCCCTTTAGATGCTTTGGCTTCTTCTAACTGTTCACAGATGGCCACTTTGTAGCCTTTTTCTAGCAATCGATTGAGATAGTTTTCTGCCGCATGGTAGGGCACACCACACATTGGCGTTTTATTGTTATTACCTGTGCCGCGGCTGGTCAATACTATATCCAGCTCTTTAGCGGCCTTTTTGGCATCGTCACCGAAAAGCTCATAAAAATCACCCAAGCGATAAAAGAGCAGGCAGCCCGGATACTCACTCTTTATCGCTAGGTACTGGGTCATCAAAGGAGTTTCTTTAGCCACTGCCGGTCACTCCAGGATCAATTTACGAGCAGCCTGAGCAGCCATCACAACAATCCGTAGAACAGGATTCTCCCCTTAGGACCTGATTGATGACGTTGTTGGCCTCCTGCAACAGCTGATTAAAGCGCTGTTGTGCAGCAAAGTAGTTCTGAATAATGTTGTCAGCTTTCACTTTCTCCTGCAGCGCATTGAATTCATCCAATTCATTTTGAGCGATATCTTTTCCGTCTTCCTGTGCTTTTTGGAGTTTTTGAAACAGCTGTTGAAACTCTTCGATCAACTGACGTGATGTATTGTCATTGTCCAAATCCATTTCTGCAACCTGCAGTTGTTTTGCTTCATTAGTTTCCCGCAAGGCAAAACCAAGTTCCTGTGCTTTCTCTGTAACTGACACTTGTACTTGCACCTCCTATTGTTTTTTAATCATTAATTTCAATTTCTAGAAAGAGGAACAGATTCCTCTTTCTCATGCACGTTATTTAAAGTACCTGCCAGGTTCCATGTCCGGGCACAGGTAATCTGAACATCCACAAGTTTACCTGTTAAAACAAGTTCTTCTGGCTCATCAAAAACAACGATTTTATTGGTTCTCGTCCGACCGCTCCATCGTTCGGGAACCCTTTTGCTCCTTCCTTCCACAAGAACCTCTACGACTTTATTTTCTAAAGCCTGGTTATGATCCAGGGTGATCTTATTTTGCATACCTGTCAACCTGGCCATTCTATCCTTTTTAATGTCCTGGGAAATTTGTTCCCCCATCTTTTCTGCCTTTGTTCCTTGACGAGGGGAGTACAAAAATGTAAAGGCGGCATCAAACTTGACCTGTTTCATCAGATCCAGTGTGTCCTGGAAATCATCCTCAGTCTCTCCGGGAAATCCAACGATGATATCGGTGGTGATACTCGATGCTGGAATTCTCTTGCGGATTTTTTCCGTCAGCTCGATATATCTTTCTTTGGTATAGCCTCTGTTCATCAATTTTAAGATCCGATCACTTCCCGACTGTATAGGAAGGTGAAAATGCTCACAGACCTTGCTGGATGAGGCAATAGTCTCAATTAATTCATCAGTAAAGTCCCTGGGGTGGGATGTCATATACCTGATCCTTGCCAGATCGGGTATCCCATCCAATTGCTGCAAAAGCCTGGCAAAGTTCACATCTCTGTCCAGCCCTCTCCCATAGGAGTTGACATTCTGCCCGAGTAGCATGACCTCCTCATAACCTGCAGCCACTAGTTCAGCTACCTCTTCATGAACTTCCTCAGGCAGGCGGCTCTTCTCTCTTCCTCGAGTATAGGGAACTATGCAGTAAGAGCAGAAGTTGTTGCAGCCATACATGATGGTTACATATGCTTTCACAGAATCTATGCGATATGCGGGAAGTGTTCCGGAGAGATCTTCCTTTTCATCAGCAACAACCTGTTTCTTTTGCTGCCGGACTTGCTGTAAAAGCTCTGGTAATCGATGAAAATTGCGAGTTCCAAAGACAACATTGACAAATGGAGCATTTAGTAAAAATTCTCTTACCTCTGGGTTCTGTGTCAAGCACCCACCCACTGCAACCACCAGGCCGGTATCACTTTTTTTGCGGAATTTCAGATTTCCCAAAAAACCAAGTGCTTTCTGTTCGGCTGTCTTCCTAACTGAACAGGTATTGAGGATGATGATATCCGCAGCCTCTGGATCAGAAGTCCAAGCATAACCTTCTTTTTCTAATAGAGCGTGCATTATTTCACTGTCATGCTCATTCATCTGACATCCTGATGTCCAAATGTGAAATTTACTCTGTGCTTCCATGATTGCTCCCTCGTTTCCAACGACTAACGACTATTATAACCCTTTTTTCCTTTTAAGATCAAAAAATTCCGGGATATGTGGGAGCAGTAAATTGGACCAGTTCTCCAGCTTATCCTGGTAATCTTTCAATTGGGATACCGGAACCAATCTGCCCCGGATCTTGTTCTTTTCCCTAACAGTTATCTGAGAAGATGGACAGGAAACAAGAAAAACAAGACCAATATGATACATCCCCACACCAGTTTCTCGATCATTGAGAAATCCAAGAAAGTGATAGGAGTATGGCCCCGGAAAGGATACTTCCTCTTTTAATTCCCGCTTCAGATTAGAAGTGATCAACTTAGTAAAACTCTTGGTGTACACCGGGTTATCAAACCGAGTGAGACGCGAGAACCGTCCCCGTGTCTCAGGATTAATATGGCCACCCAGTCCAAAGGAATACATGTCAAGCAGCCTTTTCTCTCCGGTTGCCTTGATCCTCTGATAAATAAAAACATCCTGCTCATGCCTCAGTATCAAGTAAACGATCAATTGCCTGTAACGAGTGTCATACTCCACCAAATCCCGTTCAATAAATAATCCTTCGGCAGCAAATTGAGTCCATAGACTTGTATCACTGTTCGACCGGAACCCCTGAAAATTAGTGTTTTCTTTAACAGCAGCAGTATTAGGAACGACTAAAATATTTTCTGACAAAGTTCTATTCCTTTCTTAGCATATTACTGCTACCTTCTATCGATGAGGCATCTATTCCTTTTTTGCACAAAAAAACAGAGCATATTTTGTTATTTTGCTCTGTTTTTTGTTTTTTTATATGGCAGCACGCTGATTATTTGACCGAGACTTTTTTCCCAGCGCCTTTTGATATAGATCTACATATTCTTTGGCTGATCTCTCCCAGGAAAAATCATATTTCATCGCCCTTTCCATCAGGCTTTGCCATACTTGTTGATTGTTGCTATAAATGCCCACAGCTCGTGTAATCGTGTTGAGTAATTCCTGGGCATCATATTCTTTAAACGCAAAGCCGTTGCCTGTATCTTTTTGTTCATTATAATCCTCTATAGTATCAGCTAAACCGCCAACAGAGCGAACAAGGGGGATGGTTCCATACCTTAAACTGATCATCTGACTGAGGCCGCAGGGCTCAAAACGAGAGGGCATTAAAAAGATATCAGAGCCAGCATAAATCTTCTGGGCTAATTCCGCATTAAACCCGATATTTGCCGCAGTCTGTTGTGGATATTTCATTTTCAGTTCAGCGAATGTTTTCTGGTAGTGATCCTCTCCACTCCCCAGCAGTACAAACTGCACACCGAGATCCATTATTTCTTCATAAATTTCAGTAACCAGGTCAAGCCCTTTTTGATCAACAAGTCTGGTAGTCAAGCCGAGCAGTGGTGTATCGTTGACAGGAAGCCCCATCTCCTGCTGTAGTGCCTTTTTATTTTCCTTTTTTTCATTGATTGTTGCTAGAGAGTAATTGTGATAAATGCATTCATCAGCCTCCGGATCAAATACATCATTATCAATTCCATTGACAATACCATACAGATCCTGCGCTCTTTTTCTCAGTAACCCATCCAACTCCTGTCCATATTCTGATGTTTGAATCTCCAGGGCATATTTTTTACTCACAGTATTGAGCAGGTCTGCAAATAAAAGCCCTGCCTTCATAAAATTAATCTGGCCATAAAACTCTAATAGTTCAGGTTTAAAATATTGATCACTCAAGCCAACCAAACACAGGGTATCTTTGGGGAATACTCCCTGATATTGCAAGTTGTGAATAGTGAACAGAGTGGCGATTTTATTGTAAAAAGGGTCTTCGGCGTATTTCGTCTTTAAGCTCAAAGGTATCATACCGGTCTGCCAGTCATTGCAGTGTATGATATCGGGCTGGAAGTCAAGCTGTGGAAGCATATTGAGTACCGCTTTACTGAAAAAGTTAAAGCGTTCTGCCTCATCATCATATCCATAAAGGTTATCCCTGTAATAATACTTGTAGCTTTCCATCAAATAGACAGGTATTTCCACATTATTTCCCTTCAGCTTTGTCTTTTTTACAATACCTGTTTCTAAGTGATGATCCATTTCTACGGGATAATCCAGCAGATATTCATCCTCATCGATCCATTTGTATTTTGGCATAGCAATACGAACATCATGCCCTAGGCGTTTTAAGGCCTTGGGCAGTGATCCCGCCACATCAGCCAATCCGCCTGTTTTCGCAAAGGGGGATACTTCTGCAGATGCGAATAATATTTTTAATGAACCTGCTGCCATAGCGTTCTCTCCTTTTCCTGGGAATTATCTGTATTAGTCTCTCTTAAATAGATTGCTGCTGACTCGGGAGGAGTAGGGTTAATAATTATTCCGGTACCCCATTCAAATCCCGCAACAATAGTCAGACGCGGGAGTATTTCTAAATGCCAGTGGTATTGGGCTGCATCACTATTTCCCACAGGAGCACTGTGCAGGACCATGTTATATGGAGGACCGTTCAGTGATCCATTGATTCTCCGAGTGACTTCTTGGACGATAGCGCCCATGTTCTCCAGTTGGCTGTCATTAATTAAGTCAAATCCGGCCTGATGCTCTTTGGGAATTATCCAAGTCTCGAAAGGAAAACGGGAGGCAAAAGGACAAAACGCAAGAAAATCTTGGTTATCTGCTACAATACGCCTTGAATCCTCCTTTTCGTGCTTGATCATTTCACAATAAATACATTTTCCCTGCTGTTGGTAATACTCCTGGGCACCATTTAATTCTTCACTGACCACAGGAGGGATCAGTGGCGTTGCGATCAACTGGCTGTGAGGGTGCTCTAAGGACGCACCGGCTATTGCCCCCTCATTTTTAAATATCTGAATGTATTTAATCGATTTTTCATTAAGCAAGGCCTGGTATCTGTCACGCCACATATAAAATATCTCTATCACCTGTTTGGGTGTGTGAGTATCTAATGAGGAATTATGATCCGGAGATTCCACTAAGACTTCATGGTCACCAATACCTGGTTTGGTGACAAATAAATCAACACTTTCACCATCCAAACCCCCATTGCCTACTCCATTACCTGTTTTAGATAACGCAGGAAAGAGATTGGGAACAACTCTCACCCACCATCCGGGTGTATCTGCTTTGGTACCCCCTTCACGATAGGACACGATCTCTGGTGGTGTTTTACCTTCATTTCCTTCACAAAAAGGACATTTACCCCCTTTTCTCTTCTCCTGTTGTACTGGAAAATCGGAAGGCCTTTTACTTCTTTCGGTAGCAATAATGACCCAATTATTTGTAATAGGTTCCTGCCTTAATTCTGGCATCTGTAGTATCCCCCTTGAATTTCAATGGCATCTATTCTTTTTCATTCTTCCTCTTAATGATGAATTTATGCATTTGACGGTTAGGAAGTAAAATGTATAAATTGCAGCCTTACATGGCATAATTAAGATATAAAGGTCGTTTACCTCCTGTTATGCAAGTGGTTCTTGCTTAAATAGCTTAACCGGCTAAGAGAGGTATACGACCTTTTTATTTTATCATTTAGGTAATATTGTCATCGCTTTTATAATGTTAGTCAGTTAATAAGTGATCATAATCCTTTAATCATCACAAACATCACATTTTTCATCATCTGGGTAGTGTAGGAGTCCTAGGCGGCAAAGTACTGGAGAGCTATAAAGAGCTAGAAATATGCAGACAACACTGACTAATACTAAAAAATACATACCGATGCCGATGGCCATGCCAAGTCCAGCTGTTACCCAGAGATTTGCTGCTGTTGTCAAACCACGTATGTCTCCCCGGTCCTTCCATATCGCCCCCGCTCCTACAAATCCGATTCCTGTAACAATTTGGGCGGCAACACGGCCGGGATCAACTTGGAATCCTGGAAAATCGTATCCTAAATTGGGAATGCCATAAATGCTGACAATCATAAAAAGTGCGGCCCCTATACAGACAAGAGAATATGTGCGGACACCTGCAGGCTTCAGGTTGCGTGACCTTTCATAACCAATCAACATACCGACAAGAAGAGAAATAGCCATACGTATAATTATCTCGCTTTGTGAAAGCAAAGTTTCACCCCTCCCTTCGAGATAATTCTGTAAACGTCAGATCAGCATATGACAAATATGTTATCGAAAATGTGTAAATCTATAATATTGTCTCAATTACTTCCTCCAGCTGTTTTAGGTTACGGCACTCAAACACCTGTCTGCAGTGAGGTGCATAAATAGACATGATGCTGTCCTCTGTATCCCAGCTTTCTTGCGGTTGTGGATTAAACCATAATACCCTTCTGACACACCCCTGGATCTTTTGCAAACGCTCTTTTTCATCATAATTGTAATTATTGCGGGCATCTCCTAAAATGATCAGAGTGCACTGAGGCGATATATCTGATAAAAACTTTTCTTCAAATTCACAGAAGACACGTCCGTAATTAGAAAAAGGGCTCATAGCATATCTGGCTTTTGCAAAAGCTGCGTCCAATGCTTCTTGAATACTTTTATTTTTAAAGTATTCAGTAACCTCATCAATGGTGTTGACAAAAAGAAAAGATCTCACAGCACTGAACCTGTTCTGAATGGTATAAACAAGCCGGAGCATAAAGTCACTGAAATGAGCCACTGAACCTGAAACATCACATAATAGGACCATTTCCGGTTTACTGATCACCCTTTTCCTGTACTTCAAGCGCATGGGAGTCCCTCCGGTCAACAGTGCTTCTTTTACGGTCCTCCGCAGATCGATCTTTCCATGCTTAGCCCTGCGGTAGCGACGGGCATACTTGGTGGCCAGTTTGCGCGCCATTTTACTGATCCGCTTACGTATCTCCTGTATCTGTAAATCATTTAGCTTAACGAAATCTTTTTCCCTGATATTTGCGGCATCTGCTATTTCATCTAAAATCTCTAACCCGTATTCCTTTACAAAAAGATCCTCCAGCTGTGACTCTGTATAGTCCATCAGGTAAGCGAGGCAATCCAGCCAACTCAAATAAACTGTTTCACTGACACTTTCTTGCTGCCGTATTTTCTCCAGTTTGTTGACTGCCATATACCATCCAACAGCTACTTTCACTTGTTCTATAAGCTTCTCCATCTCTTTTATTGCTTCCCGCTCAGGAAACACACTGCTCCTAATCCCCATATGAGCTAAGTGGCGCAGTAAAGGATAGTTTAATTCTCTAACCGCCTTGACCAGCAGTTGATAAGGTGCAGCTCCTGCTCCTATTCCCATTCCCTTGCCTTCAATATTTTGCACTAAATTAAGGGGAATGCTGGTTTGCTGGCTATCCTTTGTGGGTATTTTCTGGTTCTGGGCTGCAGTTACAAAATATAAGCGAAATAACTTATCGAAAAGTGGTCGATCCATTTGATCTGTAATCAGTATGGTAAAAAGTGCCATATAAAAATCTTCATAAGCAAAGCCTACCAGGGCAACGGCTTCCAAGGCTGTGCTGATCTGATCAACAGAGACTTTTACCCCGCCTTTACGCAAAAGCCTGCCGAATTCTATTATTTCTGTTTTGAGCAAAATGATGCCCCCTTAATCTTCGGAAAGGAAGGAGGAGACCCTTGGTAGGAGTTTATCGATATCTGATTGGTATTTTAGGAGAATACTCAATGTGCTCTGGACTATTTCGGTATTAATTTCTGAGACACCTAGAGTAAGAAGAGCCCGTGCCCAGTCAATTGTTTCCGCCATACTGGGAGATTTTTTCAAACCCTGTTTGCGGATGGCTTGCACAAATAGAACAGCCTGCTGTGCCAGTGCCTGGCTGATTCCAGGAACTTTCAAGTTAATGATCTCCAACTCCCGTTCAAATTTTGGGTGGTCAAGATAAAGATGGATACATCTTCTTTTTAAGGCGTCACCAAAATCGCGGAAATTATTGCTGGTCAGTACTACTATAGGTATCTGTTTTGCCTTAATAGTTCCCAGTTCTGGTATTGTAATCTGATAATCAGAGAGTATCTCCAGCAGGAAACTTTCGAATTCTTCGTCACTTTTATCCACTTCATCAATAAGCAGAACCACAGGTTTTGTTGATTCTAAAGCCTCAAGCAGCGGGCGCCGCAGCAAGAATTCAGGTGTAAAAATATCATCTTTGGCCTCATGCCAAGCTTTGCTCTGATTCTGCTTTACATGCAGGTAAAGAAGCTGTTTTTGGTAGTTCCATTCATAAAGTGACTTGGCTTCATCAAGTCCCTCATAGCATTGAAGACGAATTAGCCTGCTATTTGTGGTACGCGCCAGCACCTTTCCCAGTTCAGTTTTCCCGACACCCGCAGGCCCTTCTACAAGAAGTGGCTTTTGCAGTCTAATAGCCAAGTAAACAACTGTGGCAACCTGGTGATCTATAAGATAACCACATTCAGTCATTTTTTTCTCAAGTTCCTCCATAGAGTGAAACATAACGATCCCTCTTTTTAATAACACCCTATTAGCTGTAGTTTGGAGCCTCTTTGGTGATATCAACACTGTGTGGGTGATTTTCCCGCAGGGATGCACTGGTAATCCTGACAAATTTGGTTTTTGTCTGCAAGGTTTCTATGTCTTTTACGCCACAATAACCCATACCTGCACGCAATCCCCCGATCAATTGAAAGATAATTTCCGAAACTGGACCCCGGTAGGGCACACGTCCTTCTACCCCTTCTGGCACAAGTTTATCCTGAGTGTTTTCTTGAAAATACCTGTCGGCACTGCCGGCACGCATAGCTCCTAAAGATCCCATTCCTCGATAAACTTTGTACTTCCTCCCCTGATAGATCTCTACATCCCCGGGGCTTTCCTCTGTTCCAGCCAGCAGATTGCCCAGCATAACCGTATCGGCTCCTGCCGCCAGGGCCTTAGTGATATCCCCCGAGTACTTGATCCCCCCATCAGCGATAATCGGTTTTCCGTATTTTTTCGCCTCACGTGAACATTCAACAATGGCGGTGATTTGTGGAACACCTATTCCCGCCACCACTCTGGTGGTGCATATCGACCCAGGACCGATACCTACCTTTACAGCATCAACACCTGCTTCAAACAGGTCCCGTGTGGCCTCTGCTGTGGCAATATTTCCAGCTATAAGGTGCAGATCCGGGTATAAGCCTTTGATAGTTTCCACTGCCTGTAAAACACCTTTGGAGTGTCCATGAGCAGTATCCACAACGATAACATCAACCCCTGCCTCCACAAGAGCGCTCAACCGTTCCTTATAGTCTTCTCCAACACCGATGGCTGCTCCTGCTCTTAAACGCCCCTTACTATCTTTGGCAGAGTTGGGGTACTGTCGAGCTTTTTCTATATCCTTGATTGTAATCAGGCCCCTGAGGTTGTACTTGTCGTCAACAATGGGCAGTTTTTCTATTTTGTGCTGCATCAGAATATTGCGAGCCTCTTGTAGTGTGGTTCCCTCAGGAGCTGTGATCAGATGATCCTTAGTCATCACTTCACTGATCGGACGCTGCAGGTTATCTTCAAAGCGAAGATCCCTGTTAGTAATAATGCCCACCAGCTTTTCATGGACAGTAATCGGTATGCCAGAAATATGGTAATGCTCCATTATCTTCAGCGTATCGCTCAGCAGATGATGGGGATCAAGTGAAATGGGGTCAGTGATCACACCATGCTCAGAACGTTTAACACGATCCACCTCAACTGTTTGCTGTTCAATGCTCATGTTTTTATGAATGACACCTAAGCCACCTTCTCGAGCAACAGCGATAGCCATCCTGCCCTGAGTCACGGTATCCATCCCCGCACTGATCACTGGAATATTTAACCTGACATCTTTGGTCAAATTTGTGGCAATGTCCACATCCTTGGGAAGAACTGAAGATTTCCCTGGCACCAATAGTACATCATCAAAAGTAAGTCCAACTTTAGAAAATCTATCTTCAGACAAAAGTATAACTCCCTTCTATTCCCGGTTTTATTGTACATTTTAGCATTTATAGCCTTGCAAAACAATAATTGTTCTAGGAACAACACAAAAGAACTGTCCCCATGTGTTCACATGTGTTCAACTGCCCAAATGACTGGTCCCGTTCAGCAGTGAAAGAACTGTAAATCCATTCTCAGGGTAATAATCAATGATATTGAGAGCGGTATTGTCCTGGCCAATTTTAAAAGCATGATTTAGCTCAATATCAAAAATTCCACAGATTATGGTTCTGATGGTACCACCATGAGCCACTACAATGATCGTTCCCGGATCATTTTGCTGCAATAGATCCAAAACTGTGCTATAAGCTCTTTCTTTTACTTCCTCAAAGTTTTCGCCACCAGGTAGCCTGACTTGACCAGGATACTGGTACCATTCTGCTGCCAGATCCTCGTATTGTTCCATGATTTCTTTGTAGGTCAGGCCCTCCCATTCTCCGAAATTGATTTCTCGCAGTTCTTTGGCCACTTGTACAGGCAGATTATGTGGTAACGCCAGAATGGCCGCGGTTTCATAGGCACGCTTCAAGTCACTGGAGTAGACAGCCTTAACCTTTTCTTTCTTTAGCTCTGCTGCTAATGATTTTGCTTGTTTGCGGCCTGTTTCACTTAACTCTATATCTGTATGACCTTGATAGCGGCATGCGTGATTCCAGATTGTTTCACCATGGCGCACAAGAAGCATCTTTGTCAACAATACACCCTCCTGTTTATAATATAATAAATGCGGCCAATAGGACAAAAATCTCTATCAACTCACAACCGGCACCATAAGTATCTCCGGTAAGCCCCCCTAAAAGGCGGGAAAGTTGGCTGGCCAGAAGAAAGCAAAACACTGCAGCTATTAAGAAAGCATATAATCCTAATAATTGAGTAAAGGCAACTAGTATTACCAAGGTTAGTCCAGTTGTAACTCCGAAAACAGGAAGATTATTATGAGCACTGAACATTTTCCCCAGGCCTTCTTGACGAGCACAGGAATATAAAACCTGCATCCATACCATTGCCTGCCTTCCTAAGATAGGAGCAGCGATGAGAAACAACAGCATTCCCTGCTCCATCTGAGCAAAAATGCTATACTTGATCACCAGCACCAACACAGCTCCAAGAACACCAAAGGCGCCAGGGTTTGTATCCTTCATGATTTCTAATCTTCGTTCCTTGGTCATACCACCGTAAACACCGTCAACCGTATCGATCAACCCATCCAGGTGCAGGCCTCCTGTCAGCAGTACATAGATCAG
>DIQC01000030.1 GCA_002426495.1 Thermacetogenium sp. UBA5472 | reverse complement strand
GACGCTGATTCTGTCACTGCTTGGCCCTTCTCGCTTTTTCAGGCTGCAGCGGGAGCTGCGTCTGGCCTTCATTTATCTGGGTAAGTCTTACTTCAGGAAATGGGCAGGGCCGAGCGGCACTTCACCTGCTGTCCGTTTTCGGCAAAGCTTTTTTCCCGCCAAGCTGTTTGTCATTAATATCCTGGTCGTTGGAATCTGGACGACCGGCGTGCTGTCAGCACTTTTTGCCGGCGCTTTGACACCTGAATATCGTTCGACAGCAATGCTCATGTCGGGAGTTATCAACCTGATGGCTGTTTTCCTCGAAACTTTTCTTGTTGATCCGGTCACTGCCATGATCACCGACCAGACACTGACCGGGGCACGCCAGGAGAGAGAAATTCACCACCTTACCTTTTGGCTTATCTTAAGCCGGCTGCTGGGAACGCTTTTTGCCCAAGCCCTCTTTCTTCCGGCAGCTTATTTTGTGAGTTTCATTACCATGCTGCTTTCCGGGTGAGAGGTGACAGGGGACGGGACAAAAGCGAGCAAAAGGACAAAGGGGCAAAAGGGGACGTTCCTTAATTGTCACTTAACCTCCCGCTTTCAACATATATTTTAGCTACGCATGTGACAGGGGGACGGGGCCTTGACACATCTTAGCAATAACTCCCAGGCAATCGACACATAGAGAGGATCGGGGGACGGTTCTTTTACTTTCTGGCAGCTGTTTGTCAGATAGGTATTTATTATAATTGAAAATGGCATGGCCATGATAGAGTCATGATAGAATTGAAGAAATAAAAACGGAGGGGTTTAGAGCACTTATAGCAAATATAGTATGGTATACAAAGGATTATCTACGCATTTCATTCATGAAAATATCATTTTAAGGAGTAGATCCCATGAGTAAAACAAACTTCAAACCGATCTGTGTTTTGCGTCAATTTTCCAGCACTTCATATCCTATTCGTTGGTATATATAGCACTATATTTTGTGTGTATAGGAGGATATTATTGTCTGTGCAGTGTTCTACAAGTTTTATCGTTGAAACAGCATTGTTGGGTCAAGGACTGGTTTCTGTCACCAGTAAACAGATATTAGAGCGATGGCCAAGTGACGCCCTTGTAGCCTGGCTGCAAAAAGGACGCATCATTATTGGGCCAATAGAGGAATTTCTCCATTATCAAAAGCAGGCTAAATCTTGGCGAAGATTAAATGGCTTGACCCTATATGAAGCTATCAAAGAAGGGGTTGACGGGTTTCTAACTGCCTCAGCTGCCATAGCGGTCGCCCGGGATATGGGATGCCAGGTAGTAGTAAGCGCAGGTATAGGGGGAATTGGGGACATTATTGAGGAACGCCTTTGCTACGATCTACCTGCCTTGGCGAAAACCGAAATAAGCTTGGTTGCTACATCACCCAAGGATATGTTAGATATCCCTAGCACTATAGGCTGGCTACATAATAATGGCGTGAAAACATTCGGTGTCGATACTGAATTTTGTGATGGTTATGTGTTTGTGGGTCAAAAAACGAGACTTATACAGGCATTAAGCCATGATGAGTTAGGCTCATTAGCCAAGGGCTATAATCTGATTTTAAATCCGATTCATCATGAAAAACGGCTCAAAAATCCCGACTATTTGGGCGAAGCAATTAAGATAGGTAAGCTTGCGGAACAAAATAATGAGCATTTCCATCCTGCTGCAAATCGACGTTTGGATGAATTAAGCCAAGGGCGATCCTCGATCATCCAATTGGAATCACTTATTGCTAATATAGCTGTTGCACGAAACATCAAAGGAGAACAGGACGGTCTTTGTTTAGATAAAGTAAACTTACTCCAAAGCAGGCCCAGGACCTCATAGCTTTACTCCTAGCCATTAGAAAGTCTGCATAAAGGATATCATTGTCGTCATTATCAGCAAAGCCTAGAGTTTAAAGATTTTCTCGACCTTGGTTTCAAAAAATTGGGCAATTTTTAACGCCAACCTTAAAGTCGGATCGTACTTGTTGTGTTCAATCGCAATGATTGTCTGCCTGGTCACATCTAATTTTTGGGCAAGTTCTTCCTGAGTTAGATTCCGCTTCTTTCGCAATTCCTTTAAATCGTTTTCCATTATCCACCATGCCTCTTTCGATAATATAAATAAGCAAGCCAGAAAACAAGCTGGGAAGCAAGAAAAACTGAAGCTTGTGTTTCCAAATGACCAGAAGCAATTAGCCCTTGAAATGACCAGACTAACAAAACGATTGTTGTAAAAAACCAAGAGATTCTCACACTATAGAAGCCAATATATTCAGCGCGTTCTTCTTTTTTTAACCCCAGCTTTCTAAAATAAGCAACTATTTTTTGCACAACAAAACCTCCTAACGTTAAAAGTTCTTTACATTGATTGTAACTATTTGCATTTAAAATGTCAAGAGCCTTTAACATTTATTCATTTGCCCCACGAGATAAATAATAAAAACTTTGAAAAAAAGAATGAAAGGGAGGGCTATGAATGATTCGCATATACAGAACTGCATAAAGTGTTTTGATATTGTGTAAAATTATTATCGCTCAATTAGGGGGTTCACCCGAAACCCTCTCCGCTCCTCCTATTCATCCATGCACCAGCCCATGGTGGCGATGGTTGTGTGGACTGTGAGGTCGAACTTGTCCTCTGGCTGGATATCGTTAAAATCGGCGCAAGTAAACCTCGCATTGGTAATGTCTTGTTGAGCTGCGGCGGTCTCAGCATGTTCTAGCATCTTGGAAGAGAGATCGACGCCCACAACACTTCCGACCTTAAGGGCAAATACCCCCCCGATCTGTACGGAAAGATCGTTTCGCAAAAGGAACCGGTTTTTTAATGTTGAATACATAAGGTAGCAGGCATTTCAGGAGGGGACAGTGTGACTGACTTTATCGCTATAGATTTTGAAACAGCAAATGAACATCAGGCAAGTGCGTGTGCTGTAGGGTTAGTTTTTTTTGATAATGGCCGTATCTCAAAGGAATATGACTGGCTTATACGACCTCATCACAGCATAGATTATTTTAATCCATTCAACACACGGCTTCACGGGATAAGTAGCAGAGATGTTACTGATAAACCTCAATTTAATGAGATTTGGCCGGAAATGTATAGGCTGATTAACAATGAGATATTAGCTGCTCATAATGCCAGCTTTGATATGAGCGTCCTGCGACAGCTGATGGATATTTATGATCTGCAATATCCAGATTTAGAATTTGTCTGCACCTGTAATATTGCGAGAAAAACATGGCGCCAGCTGCCCAGGCACACGTTAAACATCGTCGGGGATTATCTGGGTTATAGCTTTAATCACCACAATGCATTGGCTGATGCTGAAATTTGCGGAAAGATTCTAGTCGAGGCCTGCACATACCATAACTGCACTTCCATTGATAAACTGGCAGAGAAAATTGGCATGCGTGTGGGTGTTCTCAACGAGACTGTTTATTATCCCTGTTCTGTTTCAAACCCCACTCGAAGCAAAAGAAGAAAGCATGAAACCCTTAAAATAAGTGAACTTTCAAAAGATAATGTCAATCCCTTTGGAGTATTCAGCGGTAAAAACGTGGTTTTTACAGGTACTCTGCTCAGCATGAACAGGCAGGCCGCTGCACAAAAGGTTATAGACAACGGTGGTTCCGTATCAAGTAGCGTTTCTAAGCGAACAGATTACCTGGTGATGGGAGTCCAGGATTACGCAATGTTCGCTGATGGAAAACAGAGCAGCAAAACAAAAAAAGCATGCCAACTGATCGACCAGGGCTCTGAGCTGAAAATAATTGATGAAGATGAGTTTTTGCAGGTGCTAGAGCAGCAAGAAGAGACTCCACAGAGGAATAATATGGTTAATCAGGGATCGCCGGGACGGTTCCGGTGATATCTAATTTGGTACATTAATGTAGAGATCGCTGGCCTCTCTTAAGTGACGGGGGATAACCGAGTGGTTGCCGGATGGTAACCCCGTACCTTTGTGGGATGGAGATGTTTTCACCCCGAACCTGCTAAAAACCACGCCAAGCTACGTGGTTTTTATTTTTCCGTTAAGGGAAATAGGGGAGACAGGGGTTCTAGTGGGTTGAGAAGATGCACAGAATCTACCGACCATGATGACCGCCGGCAGGAAAAGTGACCGGCGGTTCTTGCTTTTTCTGGTGGTCTTTTCTCTAAAAGGTCACCGGTTATCCTTGTAATTATAGCTACTTTGTACTACAATATAGATAGCATCTACTATGCAACACATAGTAGGGGAGTGATAAAGATGAAGAACACCCAGTTATTAAAGGGATTGCTGGAAGGATGTGTTTTGAAGCTGATCGGTGATGGGGAGACCTATGGATATGAAATTGTTGAAACGCTGAAGGAATATGGATTTCAGGAAATAAGTGAAGGAACTGTTTATCCGCTACTGATCAGGCTCAAAAAGAACAAAATGCTGTACAGTAAAGACAGAGCATCTCCCTATGGACCTAAACGAAAGTACTATTCCCTGACACAGGAAGGGGAAAAGGAAGTGGAAAACTTTTATCGGACCTGGCTGGAACTGCGTGATGTAATTGACATGGTTTTCAATGATTACAAAGGAGGGGAGATCGATGAGTAACATAAAAGAGATGATCAAGGAAAATTATGAGCTGAGCAAAAAGCTAACATCCAAAAACGATGAAATCTATACAAATTTAGTCTGCTATTTGAGAACCAGTGCGCTGGATGAGCTGGAAGCAGAGGAGATCATCCAGGAGATCATCGGTATGATTCTTGAAGCCCAAGAAAGGGGTGAGGATATCGAAAAGGTTATTGGGCATGATTATCAGACCTTCTGTGATTCCATCATTGAGTCATCACAGCCCAAAAAGTTCACCTGGAGAAAATTGTTCAGCAGCTTGGAGATAGCGATTATTGGAATTGCAATATTATGGCCGATCGATCTTGTTTTTAATTATCTTCCTCAGATGATCAAAAAGGGCAGACTTATTTTGGATTATCAGATGAATCTAGGATTTCTACTCAGTGCTGCGATTAGTTTACTAGCAGCTGTTTCGCTTTTTCATTATATAGGTAAGAACAGCTTCAAAATCACAAATGAAGAGCAGCAGGGGCATAAATGGAGGCAGTTTATATTGCTTTGGGCTGTTATGAGCGGCTTTATTGCACTGCTAGTGCTTATCTCGTTAAAATTAGGCTCATTAATCCTCTTTTCAGTGAAGATTTACTATTTAGCAGCAGTTTTGGCTGTACTTTACCTTTTGATAAGGGCAGTCAAGGGAAAACTTCCGAACTAACAAAAACAAATGGATTCTAGCCTCTTCACAATGCCAAAAACCCCATAAGTTATCTATGGGGTTTTTAATTTAATTGCTTTTATTAAATTAGTTCACGCTCCTCTAGGAATGTCCTGGCAACATCTTCAGGGTCTTTTTGCTCTGAATCCACTTGTGCATTAAGGTCAGACATTACTGCCTCATCAATGGTTCCGATCAAGGGTGCTACAATCTCTTCTATTTCCGGATATTTTTCTAAAAAGTCCTCTTTGATGAACAGCGCACAGTCATAAGGTGGGAAGAAATTTTTATCATCCTCCAGAGTCACCAGATCAAAAGCCACTATGCGGCCGTCTGTTGAATAAGCAACTGCAGCATCAACCTCTTTGTTTTTCAAGGCCTGATACATTAGATCATAAGACATACCTACTACTTCTTTGAAATCAAGGCCGTATGTTTCTGCAAATTCGTTCCAACCATCACCCTTGCGTTCTATAAATGTGGGATCTGTAGCTATTGACATCTCTGGTGCATAGGGAACGAGCTCACTTGTTTTTTCTATTCCTAATTCGTCTAATGTTTCCTGTCTTAAAGCAATAATATATGTATTATTAAAGCCATAGGGTTCAAGGACTTTAACACCATATTGTTCGTGATACTGATCTTTTACATACTCAAAAACCTTATCTTGGTCTTTCCATTCTTCAGTGGCTTCCATACCCAGAACACCTGTGAACTGTGTTCCTGTGTAGCTATTGTACATCTGCACATCACCTGTTTCTAGTGCTTGTTGTGTTGCTGAAGAACCTTGGAAGTTTCTCTTGTGATCAACGGTTATATCAAGATTATCTTCAAGAAGCTGTTTAATCATTTCTCCTAAAATTTGCGTTTCTGCAGTGTTAATTGATGCAATAACAACCTCTTCCTGATCGTCACCTGCACAACCTACACCAGATAATAGTAATACTCCTACCAAACACAAACAAATCCATTTATACCAACTCTTCAACAAAAACATAACCCCCCTGTTCTTATTTTTTAAACTTTAAGGCCGCGTGGTGTAAGCAGATACTCTAGCTTACCAAGCAAATAATCCAGAAGCAGGGCCATCACAGTCGCGGGTATTGCTCCGAGCAGTGTTAGATTATTATTGGCCATTCCCAGACCGGTCAAAATAAGCTGTCCTAAACCACCACCTCCTACAAAAGCTGCCAAAGTTGCCAAACCTACGCAAATTACTGTTGCTGTTCTAATGCCTGCCATGATTACTGAAAAAGCAAGTGGCAGCTCGACCATAAATAGAGTCTGGATTTTGGTCATTCCCATACCTTTAGCAGCCTCTAAGATACCTATGTCTATATTTATTATACCTGTATAAGTGTTACGCAAAATGGGTAACAGAGAATAAAGAAAAATAGCTATTATCGCCGGCTTGTTACCAATGCCAAAGCCTAAAGTTATTAAAAAAGCTAGTAAGGCCAAACTAGGTATAGTCTGCATTATGTTAGCAAGCGCCAAAGCCGGGACCCGTATATAGCGTGACCTCGTTGCCAAAATACCTAAAGGAATGGCAACTAAGATTGCAATAAAGATGGGGTAAACAACTAATACTGCTAAATGTTCAGCACTGAGACTCCAAAATTGCTCAGCGCGCTGTAGATATGTCATCCATAGACTCTGTAGAGTTATATCCATTTTCAGTCTCCTCCTCCTCGTTTATAGGATCATTGTTGGACCATATTACATCGACAAATGTGTTGACAAGGCTGGCGTAATTGAGGAGTCCTTTTAAGTGTCTGTTTTCGTCTATAACAGGGATAAAACCAAAACTGCTGACATCAAGCTGGCTAGCGGCATGCAGTACTGTGTCATGGGGTGTGACAGATTCTCGCACAGGTTCTAACATATCTTTAGCTTTGAGTTTTTTACCGCTGCGAATACCTTGCTGAGCAGCCTTCATGGGTAATATTCCGACCAGTTTATCTTCATTATCCACGATTAATAAGGTGTTAACTTTATACTCCTGCATTTTTTGCAGAGACTTGGCAAGGCCCATTTGCAATTCTCCAACAACCGGAGTCTTCATCATAATCTCTTCTACTAGCACAACTTCAGGATGACGAAGGATGTGTTTTTCTCCGATAAATTCTCTGACAAAATCATTTGCAGGGTTTCTTATTAGTTCTTCAGGCTCTCCTGTCTGCACAACCTGACCGTCTTTCATAAGAACAATACGGTCTGCTAATTTCAGGGCTTCATCCATATCATGTGTAACAAAAATAATTGTCTTTTGGACTGAATCATGGAGTCTTTTTAACTCACTCTGCAGCTGTTCTCTACTAATAGGATCCAGAGCACCAAATGGTTCATCCATCAGAATAACATCTGGATCTGCAGCTAGAGCCCGAAGTACTCCCACCCGCTGCTGCTCTCCCCCTGAAAGCTGTTTAGGATAACGGTCACGATATAATTGAGGATCAAGAGAAACCATCTCCAGGAGCTGCTCTACTCTTTGGTTGATTTTTTCATGATTCACACCTGACAGTTTCGGTACCAACCCGATATTTTGTGCGATAGTCATATGAGGAAATAAACCAATCTGTTGAATGACATAACCTATACGCCGCCGCAGCTGAACCGGGTTCTCGTTATAGATATCCTTTCCTCTAACCAAAATCTTACCTGATGTCGGCTCGATCAGACGGTTAACCATTTTTAAAGTAGTTGTTTTACCACATCCGCTGGGTCCTATTAAAACAACAAGTTCTCCCTTTTCAATGGTGAGATCAAGGTTATTAACAGCAGCTGTATCATTGGCATAAACCTTACTCACATTTTGAAACACAACCATTTGTTCCACCACCACTTCCTGTATAAGATTCGTTCAAACTATACTCAAATACACTAATAAACATACCATCCGAGGCACACATTCGTAGGTATGTTTATAGTGAAATATATTACTGAATCCAGTTGAAATGAAATTTGTTATAAATTGAAAAAGCACATACTTAATAATAGCAGAGATAGCGGCAGCAGACAACCCTTTAGGGTATATTAAGTTGCCTGTTAAGCCATAATTGGTGGGATGACCGGGCATTTCCCAGAATAGGCACTATCGATTCCCGGCGTTGGATTAGTTTCGCTGGAGATATTGTGATAGCGGTTTCTGTAGGTATCATAGTGAGTGTAACAAGCAAATTTATAGATGCATTCCATTTCTTATTTTAGGTACCTGCAAGATGAGTCTTTAGTACGCCGCATCCCCAACAGAATACACAGATAGATCATAAGTTCAGCGGCAGTTGATTTCAGAAGCGATTTGAAGGAGGTACAGAACGGAGTTAAACTTTGATGAATAAGAGTGAGTATCGACCTCCGTTATATTGAATAGGTCTTG
>DIQC01000022.1:46508-49578 GCA_002426495.1 Thermacetogenium sp. UBA5472 | reverse complement strand
GACGCTGATTCTGTCACTGCTTGCCCCTTCTCGCTTTTTTAGGCTGCAGCGGGAGCTGCGTCTGGCCTTCATTTATCTGGGTAAGTCTTACTTCAGGAAATGGGCAGGGCTGAGCGGCACTTCACCTGCTGTCCGTTTTCGGCAAAGCTTTTTTCCCGCCAAGCTGTTTGTCATTAATATCCTGGTCGTTGGAATCTGGACAACCGGCGTGCTTTCAGCACTTTTTGCCGGCGCTTTGACACCTGAATATCGTTCGACAGCGACCCTCTTGTCAGGGATAGTCAACCTGATCGCGGTTTTTCTCGATACTTTTCTTGTTGATCCAGTTACCGCCGTGATCACCGACCAAACACTGACAGGGGCACGGGAGGAAAGAGAGATCCTGCACCTTACCTTTTGGCTCATCTTAAGCCGGCTGCTGGGAACGCTTTTCGCCCAAGTTCTCTTTCTGCCGGCAGCCTCTTTTGTGAGATTCGCCACTATACTGCTTTCTGCCTGAGGGGGATGGATAATCATTTAGCTTTTCTGGCGGCCTGTCTGTTCCCTGAGTGAGGCAACTCAATTTTGGTTCGAAATAAGTGATCTGCTCCCGCTTAGATACGTCCTTCTGCTTCGATAAGGCGAGACAGCCCGTAGCTCTCGCTGCTCAGGCATCTCCGGTATCTCCACTTCTCTGGCAATTCTACTCCCATGGCGCTCAACTCTACTATTTTCTATTCTGTTGGCAAGGAATACTCAGCGGATTTAATTTAAAAAAACAAGAGGAATAGATTCTGATAGCTTTCACGAAAAACGGGAGCCCCTATAACACAGTCATTTGCCGATGATATTGGTGCGGATGGATATGCACCTGATGCTGCTGCAGCTGCCGAACTCTGTAAAAAACTGCTGGCTGGATAGTCAAGCATAGCTTTCTATAACTTTTTATAAAATGGGAGCCTCTTCAAAAAGAGGCTCCTTTAAATATCACCATGTGCCATTCCCGTATAAGTTCATATATGAATACCCTCATGTATGAACTGCATAAATGGTACCAGGCACCATTTATGCAGTTATGCAGTCCCCATTGTATAATCATTTATGCAACAGGAACCGTCCCCATTGCATACTGTCACGCTTTTGTTCTATTATCCCAGTTCATCCAGCGGGGATGGACCAATCACCGGAACCGTCCCCCTGATTGCCCCTGATGGTCATTCCAACTCATTCAGCAGGCTGGAGAAGCGGTCGATGGCATCTTGTACAGGCTGTGGGCTGGTCATATTTACACCCGCTTCCTGCAGGATGTTGAGCGGGTAGTCTGATCCACCTTTTTGGAGAAAGAAAAGATACCTTTCTACTGCCGGCTTTCCTTTGCTTAGGATCTGCTGCACCAGAGAGACCGCTGCTGACATCCCTGTGGCGTATTTGTAGACGTAAAAGGCGTCGTAAAAATGAGGTATGCGCGCCCATTCTATGTCAATCTCTCTGTCCACTACCATCTCTTCGCCGTGATAGTCGGTGTTTAATTGATGGTAAGCCTCTTTCAAAAAGTGAGAGGTTAGAGCCTGACTCTTTTCCGCCTGATCATGGATGATGGTTTCAAACTCGGCGAACATGGTCTGCCTGAAAATTGTTGTGCGGAACATCTCCAGGTAGTAATTGATGAGATAGTTCCTCTTATCCTGCTCGGTGACCGTCTGCAGAAGATACTCCATCAACAAGCTTTCATGAACAGTGGATGCAACCTCTGCCGTAAAGATGGCCGGAGCGGAGTAGATGAAGGGCTGCTCTTGGCCGCTGTAATAAAAATGCATAGCATGCCCCATCTCATGGGCCAGTGTAAAGGCACTGCCCAGGTTGTCCTGATAGCTCATCAGCAGGAAGGGGTGTATGCCATAAATGCTGTCACAGTAAGCGCCACTTGTTTTTCCTTTACGCTCATAGATGTCTATCCACCTGGAATTCAGGCCCTTGTCCAGGATTTCCCCATAAGAATCCCCCATAACAGCAACACCCTTTTTCAGCATTTCCACAGCTTCAGGGTAGGGAATCTCCCACTTAACATCCTCTGCCAGCGGGGCATAGATATCATACATATGCAGTTCATCCACACCGAGAGTTTTTTTGCGCAACTGCATGTAGCGGTGCACCTGATGGAGATTGGATCTGATAGTTTGCACCAGGCTGTCATAGACAGCAGGGGGGATGTTATCTGCAAATAGGGAAGCAGAACGGGCTGATTGGTGGCGGTGCACCTTAGCATAAAAGATATCCCTTTTCACACCTGCATTCAGTGTGGAGGCAAAAGTGTTCTCCAGTTTCTGATATGTTCCATAGAGAGCTTGAAAAGTATCACGCCGCACCCTGCGGTTTTTGCTTTGCATGAGCTTGATAAAGTTTCCCTGGGTGACCTGGATCTCTTTCCCCTCTTCATCCTGAATAGTGGGAAAGGTCAGGTCAGCATTGTTCAGCATTTTGAAGATTTCGTCAGGGGTGCGTGTCATCTCTCCGGTGCTGGCCACTATATGTTCCTCTGCACTGGAGAGGGTATGGGGTTTTTGCCGCAGCAGGTTATCTAAATAATGGCTGTAAGTGCTAAAGCGGTGATCTCGTCGGTAATTAGAGATCGTTTCATCCGGTAGAGCCAGGGTTTCCGGAGCCGTAAAGGATAGGGCGGTTTCCACCCTGGTGAGCAGTGCGGCTGCCTGTCCGAACAGAGCTTGGGACGAGGGTTTGGAATTGTCCTCATCGAGTTTCATTCTGGCCCAGCTGTACACCTTGATTATCAGCTCTTTACTTCTAGTGCTTAAATCCAGAGCGCTAAAAAAGGTATCCGCTGATTCTCCAAGCTTTCCATAGTAAGCCTTCATCTCCTCGAGCAGTGTTTCCACCTGCCCCAGATCCCTTTCCCATTCCTCCTGATTTTGATAAATATCTTCCAGCTGCCATGTATCCTGTGCTGTGTTTTTGTCCAAAATAATTCACCTCTATTATATTATATCCAAAACCGTCACAGGGGGACCGTCCATTTGTCACGTTGACATCGATACCGTGACAAATGGATCCTTTTTTATTATAACCTGCCTTA
>DIQC01000022.1:44127-46283 GCA_002426495.1 Thermacetogenium sp. UBA5472 | reverse complement strand
CCTAAGAGGTATGTAGCCTACGAAATTTCTTTTAAAAATAGCGCATGTCGCTTATGGATATTATTTTTCTATTTAGAAAAGGATGATTACACTGATCCCTTACTATTATTGAGTTATCAGGAGCTGAGGGCATGATAAGTTTAAATGGGGTAGCTGAGTCAGCTTCGTCAGGTCAAATAAAGTGATAGATGACGAGAAGAAGGTTGTTAGTAATTGCCTAAATGAACACCATACTGGTATAATTATCGAGGCAACTTATTTATGATTACTAAGTTGTCGCCATAAAATGTTATGGAGGGGGTCGTAACTCAGGAGAGGAGAGGCATGTAAATATGTTTGTTCAATGTAACAGAGAAATAACCTGGTAGTTGGATGATAGGATAGAAATTTTAAGCCTAAAAAAGGAGGAAATTATGTTTAAAAAAGGGATGACTATTTTGATATGCTGCTTATTTTTGTTTGGGGCGGCTGCAGGGTGCGCTAACGATGGCACCTCAACAGAAGCTAATGGTGAAAACGGAGAAAAGGAAGAGCTTTCCTACGCTATGAGCGGCCTTTACAGGCCTTTCAATTATAAGGATGGCGGGGAATTGACTGGTTTTGATGTGGAAATAGGGCAGGAAATCGCGAAGCGTTTGGATATGGAAGCAAATCCAGTCACAAATCCCTTTGAAACACTGGTTCAGGGTTTAAAGGCTGAAAAGTACGATGCTATCATCGGCAGCATGGCTATTACAGATGAACGCCTTGAGCAGGTTGATTTTTCCCGTCCGTACTACCGTTCGGGAGCGCAGGTCTATGTTGCAGAAGACAATGACACAATCAAAAGTGAAGCTGATTTAAAGGATAAAACAATCGGTGTTGTCAAGGCCAGCACATTTAGGGATGTGGCTTTAGAATACACCGATAAGGCTAACGTAATAGGTTATGACAGCGATGTTGTAGCTCTGCAGGACCTGCCAACCGGTAGAGTTGATGCTGTAATAACTGATAGAATGGTCGGCGTCGTAGCTATCAATGAGGAAAATTTGGCGATCCAGGAAGTCGATGAGCCATTATGGATCGACGAAATGGCGATAGCTGTCAGAAAAGGTGATAGTAAGCTTTTAGAAGATATCAATGCTGCACTAGAGGAAATGATTGAAGATGGAACTTACCAAGAGATCAGTATGAAGTGGTTTGATGAGAATATTCTTGGCGAATAACGGATGCTCGTGTGGGGTGAAAAGTGATTAATATCTATCAGTTATTTATAGAGAACGCTTCAATTTTTTTAGAGGCAACAGTCGTGACACTAAAACTGACAACAATTTCACTTTTACTAGCGATGGTTATCGGCCTGGTGATTGCATTTTGTAAAATCTCGAATAATCGCATCCTCTTCGGTATAGCTCAGCTCTATATTACAGTCATTCGGGGTACACCCCTGATTGTACAGTTGATGTTCCTGTATTTTGGCATAATCAAGCTAGTGGTTCTTCCTGCTTTTTGGGCAGGGGCCCTGGCACTGGCGATTCATGCCGGAGCTTATATAGCGGAGATTTTCCGGGGGGCTATTCAGTCGGTCAACCCCGGGCAGATGGAGGCAGCTAGTTCACTAGGTATGAGCAAGACACTGGCCATGAGGCGTATTATTATGCCGCAGGCATTTAAAAGGGCGGTTCCACCCCTCGGGAATCAGTTTATTATCGGCCTCAAAGATTCGTCATTGGTTGCCTATCTGGGGGTTCCTGAAATATATGGCACTGCTCTTACTGAGCAAGCCGCCAATTATATGCCTCTCGAGACCTATTTAGTGGCTGGAATGTACTACCTGGTGTTAGTGATTATCTTCACATACTTGGCGAACAAGCTGGAGTTAAAGCTGGATGTAGAAAAGGGGGAAGAGGTTAGTTGATTAAGACAAAAAATTTAAGCAAACATTTTGGAAAACTTCATGTTTTAAAAGATATTAATCTACATATAAAGAATCGCGAGGTTGTTGTGCTTATAGGAGCCAGCGGTTCTGGGAAAAGCACTTTGCTGAGGTGTATAAACTTCCTGGAAATGATGGATGATGGGGGCACAATACAGCTTATGGGGGAAGAGGTCAACCCAAAACAGGATGATTTGAATCTAGTACGCCAGAATGTTGGTATGGTTTTTCAGCATTTCAA
>DIQC01000022.1:43330-43978 GCA_002426495.1 Thermacetogenium sp. UBA5472 | reverse complement strand
GTTTTTCAGCATTTCAATCTGTTTCCCCATAAAACTGTTTTGGAAAATGTCATTGAAGCCCCTATTTATGTAAAGAAAATAAAACCTGAAGAGGCGCGCAAAGTTAGCCTCAGTATACTTGATAAGGTCGGCATGCTGTGTAAGGCTAACTGCTATCCATCTCAACTTTCCGGTGGACAGCAGCAGAGAGTGGCTATCGCCAGGGCGTTGGCTATGAACCCGGCTATTATGCTGTTCGATGAGCCGACATCCGCTCTTGACCCGGAGTTGGTCAATGAAGTTCTTCAGGTCATGAAAGAGCTGGCTCAGGACGGGATGACGATGGTTGTTGTCACCCATGAAATGGGGTTCGCCAAAGAGGTTGCTGACCGCGTAATTTACATTGATGAGGGGCGTATTGTAGAGGAAGGGAAACCTGAGCAGGTATTTGAATCTCCCAGTCAAAAAAGGACTGAAACCTTCCTGGCTAAAGTTATATAGAAGGACAAAAGAAGACAAAAGGGAAGACAAAGGGGGACGTTCCCTTATTTGTCACATTGCCACCTGTTATTTAATTATTTGACGGCTTCCAGCAAAAAAAGAATTCATCTTCATCGCAGATTGACAAGGATATGGTTGAAAATAACTAGACCGCCTAATTAGGCGGTC
>DIQC01000022.1:30116-43198 GCA_002426495.1 Thermacetogenium sp. UBA5472 | reverse complement strand
AGACCGCCTAATTAGGCGGTCTAGACAATTTTAGGACTAGCCGCCCGAACAAAAGCTGCAATGCAAACGATGATAAGGGGTGTTCACCATTATAGATATAAGACAAAATTCAAAAAATCGCCTTCCATCCCACCCATGAAAGGGTAGGCTTTCCCAGGAAAATTTCCCCTGGGTGCTTTCATCGACAATCCTGTTCGGCTTCATTTATGGACAAGTTGGAGTAGTGTTTTGAATATACAGAACTTATTCATGTTTGTCGGGCTTTCATCTGAAATATTTGATAGAATGAAAGCTGCAATGCAAACGATGATAAGGGGTGTTCACAATTATAGATATTATTCAGATAACAGCCAGGGAGTTAGGGCTTTCCCAGAAAAGCGTCACTAGTACGGTGAAGATGCTTGATGAGGGAAACACGGTTCCCTTTATCGCCAGGTATAGAAAGGAAATGACTGGAGAGCTGGATGAAACGCAGATCCGTCAGATAGAGGAGCGAGTGGGGCATTATCGTGCCCTTGAACAGCGCAAAGAGGAAGTAATCAGGCTGATCGATGAACAGGGGAAATTGACCGATGAGCTGCGCAATAAGATCGAAAAGGCTGCTAAACTCAGTGAAGTAGAGGACCTCTATCGTCCCTTCAGGCAGAAGCGAAAAACCAGGGCAAGTATGGCCAGGGAGAAAGGTTTGGAGCCTTTAGCGGAGTATCTTTTATCCTTTCCAGCTGCCGGTTCTGTGGAGGCAGAAGCGGCAAAATACCTGACAGAAGATGTGCCGACTGTTGAGGATGCACTACAGGGAGCGATGGATGTTATCGCTGAGGATATTGCAGATGATCCCAAGGTGCGCGGCTGGGTGCGTGACTACACCAGGCGGCACAGCTATCTGGTGAGCCGAGCTAAAGATGCCGAACAGGATTCTGTTTACGAGATGTATTATGAATTCAAAGAGCCGTTTTCTAAAGTGCCTGCACACCGTGTGCTGGCCATCAACCGGGGGGAACACGAGGAATTCCTGCAAGTATCGATAGCTGTGGAGCCAGAGCCGATACTAACCTGGTTGAATGAAAACTTTGTCCGGGAAAACAGCATCACCACTGATCTGGTAGAAAGGGCTGCAGCTGATGCCTATAAGCGTCTGGTTGCTCCTGCTGTGGAGCGGGAACTGCGTGCTGAGCTGACCGATATGGCCTCCGAACAGGCGATTAATGTCTTCTCTAAGAACCTGCGCAGCTTGCTCTTGCAGCCACCTGTGCGGGGGAAAATGGTGTTAGGGGTGGATCCTGCCTTTAGGACAGGCTGCAAGTGGGCTGTTGTGGATCAGACCGGTAAACTGTTGCAGGTAGGTGTCGTTTACCCCACACCACCTCAAAACAAAGTCCGAGAAGCAGAGGCTGTATTCACCAGGCTGATTGAGGAGCACAGTATTGAGGTGATCACTCTCGGTAATGGCACTGCCTCCCGGGAGACAGAGCAGTTTGTGGCTGGATTGATTCAGAAGCTGAATAAGCCGGGATTGGCTTATGTCATCGTCAGTGAGGCCGGGGCCAGCGTCTATTCTGCATCAAAACTGGCCATCAAAGAATTCCCGGACCTGGATGTTTCACAGCGGAGCGCAGTTTCCATTGCTCGCCGCCTGCAGGATCCCCTAGCAGAACTGGTGAAAATAGAGCCCAAGGCTGTGGGTGTGGGGCAGTACCAGCATGATGTGCCACCTAAGCGCTTGGATGAAAGTTTGGCCAAGGTTGTGGAATCTGCAGTAAACCATGTGGGAGTCGATCTGAACACTGCTTCTGCTCCACTGCTCAGTTATGTATCTGGGATCAACGCTACTGTTGCCGAAAATATTGTGCGTTTGCGTGAGGAGAATGGTGTCTTTGAAAACAGGAAGCATCTGTCCTCTGTGCCGCGCCTAGGGCCAAAGACCTTTGAACAGTGCGCCGGCTTTATGAGGATCAGCGGTGGAGATAACCCACTCGATGCCACACCGATTCATCCCGAGTCTTATGAGCTGACCTATCGGCTCTTGGAATCGATGGGGGCGTCTTTGGATGAGCTCGACACCCCAGAACTGCGCCACAAACTTGTACACCTGGACATTGAACAGACTGCAGAAGAGCTGGAGGCCGGTGTGCCTACACTAAAGGATATCATCGAAGCCTTGCTGCGCCCAGGCAGAGATCCAAGAGAAGACCTGCCAAAGCCAGTTTTCAGGACAGATGTGCTCAGCATAGAAGACTTAAAGTCCGGTATGGAGCTAAAGGGCGTTGTGCGCAATGTGGTAGATTTTGGCGCTTTCGTAGATATAGGTATCGAAAACGACGGTTTGGTGCATATCTCAGAATTGAGTGATGAATATGTCAGAAACCCACTAGATGTAGTGGCTGTAGGGGATGTAGTCACCGTGCGGGTGCTTTCCGTAGATCTACAGAGAAACCGCATATCTCTTTCTATGAAATCGTGAGCTAGTGGGTACATTTGCGTTCTGCTGAACTTGTACCTGGACCCATCACCGGAACCGTCCCCCTGATTGGTCCCCCCAGCATAGGAGAGGATAATTTGCTTAAGTTATTTAAGTTATTGAAACCATATATATTACCTATAATTGCTGTTGTTGTTCTGATGTTTCTGCATGCCATGTCAGAACTGTTTCTGCCGAAGCTGATGGCTGGTATTGTCGATATTGGCATTGTCAATGGCGATATGGCATATATTTTGACAACCGGCGGCCGCATGCTGTTTGTTGCTGTTCTCGGTACGACTGCCTCTATTCTGGCCGGTTTTCTCTCATCAAGGGTAGCGATGGGGTTCGGCAAGATTCTGCGCAATAAAGTTTTTTCCCATGTAGAGGGTTATTCTCTCCAAGAATTCGATGAGTTTGGTACTTCATCACTGATCACCAGAACGACTAACGATATTATGCAGATTCAGCAGATGGTTATTGTCTTGCTGCGTCTGATGCTTAAGGCACCGTTGATGTGCATCGGCGGAGTTTTTATGGCGGTAACAACAGATGCCAGGTTATCGATGTATATTATTCTTGTCCTGCCCATTTTGGCAGTGCTTATTTATGTGGTAACTCGTCTCGGTATGCCCCTTTTCCAAGAGATACAGAACAGGATTGATCAGATCAACCTTGTTTTGCGGGAAAGGCTGACCGGTATTAGGGTGATCAGGGCTTTCAACCGTGTTGATCATGCAATCAGGCGCTTTGATAAATCCAATAAGGAGCTTACCAGTACCACAATCAGTGTTAATAAGATTATGGCTACTTTAATGCCGATCATGACACTGCTGCTCAATTTTACAATAATAATAATTATCTGGTTCGGCGGAATCCGTATTGATAATGGTTATATGCAGGTCGGTGATCTGATGGCCTTTATCCAATATGTGAGTCAGATTATGTTTTCGCTGATGATGATGTCCATGCTGTTTGTTATGGTCCCCCGGGCTTCGGTTTCTGCGGGCAGGATCAACGCTGTTCTGGAAACAGCCAGTCGGTTAGAAGATGTGGAGGGGGATGAGGGGCAGAACGCTGACAGCATAGATGACAAACAGGATGATACCTGCCCCCCGGCCGAGCAAAGCCCTGATGAAGTTTCCGATGAAAGGGTTGGCACTTTAGCCGACAGTTGCGCTGATGACACTGACAAAGTTACTGACAATGATGGCAGTGCAGATCATGCAGACAGTGTAGATAATGTTGACAGTGCAATAAAAGGAGAGGGCTTTGTTGAATTTAAAGATGTTACATTTAGCTATCCGGGTGCCGAAAAGCCTGCTCTCAGTGAAGTTTCATTCACTGTTCAGCCCGGTGAGGTAACAGCCATTATCGGGGGCATTGGTTCGGGGAAATCTACGCTGATTCAGCTAATTCCGCGCTTTTACGATATTGATAAAGGAAGCATTTCACTTGACAAAACGGATATTCGTGAAATTCCTATGAAAACTCTCAGGGCAAAGATCGGTTTTGTGCCCCAGAAGGCTGTTCTGTTTAGCGGGAGCATCGCTGAAAATATTAGATATGGGAAGGAAGATGCTTCAGATGAGGAGGTGCGGCAGGCTGCTGAAGTCGCTCAGGCTGCCGACTTCATCAATGGAATGCCGGAGGGCCTTAATTCCTTCATCGCCCAGGGTGGCACAAACCTCTCCGGAGGTCAGAAACAGCGCCTGTCCATCGCTCGTGCCATAGTCAGGAGGCCTTCTGTATATGTATTTGATGATAGTTTTTCTGCACTTGACTATAAAACCGATGCCCGGCTGCGGGTGGCGTTGAAGAAAGAAACGGCTAACGCAGCTGTGATCATTGTTGCCCAGAGGATCAGCACAGTAATGGATGCAGACCAGATTATTGTTTTGGATGATGGTAAAGTCGTGGGAATTGGTAAGCATAGGGAGCTTTCAGATACTTGCAGTGTATACCGTGAGCTGGTGTCTTCACAGCTGTCACTGGAGGAATTAGCATGAGTGAAGAACAAAGAGATAAAGGCTTAGCTAAAGGACGGAGGCCAATTGGCAGAGGCGGCGGCTATGGTGGTCACGGCAAAATGCCTGTAGAGAAGGCAAAGGACTTTAAAGGAACCTTTAAAAGGCTGCTCAGGCGTTTAAAACCATATCGGTATAAGCTTCTGGCTGTGATGATACTGGCAACACTCAGCACTGTCTTCTATATTGTCAGCCCTAAAATCATGGGACTGGTGACCACTGAGCTGTTTGAAGGTGTTATAGTTTCCGGAGATGGTGTGGATTTCGGTTATATAGCGCAAATTCTCCTTATTCTGGCCGGGCTCTATATTGGAAGTTCAGTTTGCAGCTATTTGCAGCAATATATAATGGTAGGTGTTGCACAAAACACGGTTTACCAAATGCGCAGCGATATCAATGAAAAGCTGGCCAGGTTGCCTCTCAGGTTTTTCGATGAACGCACCCACGGAGAGATCTTAAGCCGTGTTACCAATGATATTGATACCATCAGCAACTCACTCGGTCAGAGTTTGACCCAGTTGGTGACTTCTGCAGTCACTTTGATCGGTATTATTGTGATGATGCTGACCATCAGCCCGTTGATGACAGTACTTATTTGTTTTATAATTTTACCTCTTTCTTTTGCTGTGGTAAAATTTATAACATTGCGCTCGCAAAAATACTTTGCCCGCTTTCAAAAGGTCCTGGGTGAGCTCAACGGCCATGTTGAGGAGATGTATACAGGCCACCAGATAATTAAGGCTTTTGGACGGGAAGGCATGTCCATCGGGGAGTTTGACCAGGTTAATGAAGATCTTTATGATGCCGGGTGGAAGGCGCAATTTATGTCAGGTATGATGATGCCTTTGATGGTCTTGATCAACAACATGGGATATGTGGTTATTTGTGTGGTAGGTGGTTATGGTGTCATGAATAGAGCTGTGGCTATCGGAGATGTCCAGGCATTTCTTCAATATTCGAAAGAGTTTACCCATCCTATTTCCCAAACTGCCAATGTGGCAAATATTATCCAATCGATCATCGCCTCAGCAGAGCGTGTTTTTGAAATTCTCGACGAACCAGAGGAAGAGCCTGACAGCGCTGACGCCGGGGTAATCGAGTTTCCCCGGGGTGATGTGCAATTCCAAAATGTAAAATTCGGATATGAAAATGATGCGGTATTATTCGATGATATGAATATAGATGTCAAGCAAGGCCAGACGATTGCTATCGTAGGGCCTACCGGGGCAGGAAAAACCACACTGGTCAATCTATTGATGCGCTTTTATGAGATAGATGCCGGAAAAATAACTGTTGATGGTGTAGATATCAGAGATCTCAAGCGGGGTGAGCTGCGCAGTATTTTCGGCATGGTTCTACAGGATACATGGCTGTTCAATGGAACCATCAAAGAGAACATTGCCTATGGCAGTGGGGGAGCATCAGATGATGAGATCCTTCAGGCAGCAGAAGCTGCCCATGCTGACCATTTTATCAGGACTCTTCCTGACGGCTATAATACAGTGCTCGATGAAGAAGCCTCTAATATCTCCCAGGGGCAAAAACAGCTGCTCACTATTGCTCGAGCGATTTTGGCAGATCCGGCTGTGCTTATCCTTGATGAGGCTACAAGCAATGTAGATACAAGAACAGAGGTGCTGATTCAAAAGGCGATGGCCAGGTTGCAGAAGGGGAGAACCAGTTTTGTCATCGCCCATCGGCTGTCTACCATTCGTGACGCTGATTTAATACTTGTGATGCGTGACGGCAGTATTGTGGAAAAAGGAACCCATACAGAACTGTTGGCAAAAGGCGGTTTCTATGCTGAGCTCTACTACAGCCAGTTTGCTAATGGGGGGTACGCTTCTCCAACGAGCGAAACGGCAGAGATGTAGAGTGTCCGGGGTATGCAGAGCGGGCGTTGACATTGGCCAAAATGGTGCTAGAATTTATTAGACAGAAATTTAAGCACTAAAAAGTTTTAACCCGTTAAAGGGACTTTATTTAGGAAAGAAGAGAACGCAATGAGCAAACTAATGGTCATCGCATTGGGAGGTAACTCCCTGGTCAAGGAGAATAGCAACAACAGTGCTGAAGATCAGCTGGAGGTTGTCCAGTCCACCTGCAAGCATATTGTGGGTCTTGTCAAGAAGGGGTTTGAAGTGGTCATCACTCACGGCAATGGCCCCCAGGTCGGTTTTAATTTATTAAGGTCGGAGGCTGCCAAAGAGCAGTTACCCCCACAGCCCCTGGATGTTTGTGTGGCGGAAACTCAGGGTTCTATCGGCTACATGATCCAGCAATCCCTGGTGAACGAATACCGCAGCCAGGGCATTGATAAGGATGTTGTCACTGTGGTTACGCAGGTAAAGGTGGATGCAGATGATGATGCTTATTCCAAGCCAAACAAACCTGTCGGCCCTTTTTATGAAAAAGAAGAAGCACGGCAATTGATGCACGAGAAAGGCTGGGACATGGTCGAAGATTCCGGAAGGGGATACAGGCGAGTGGTGGCTTCACCGCAGCCAGTAGAGATCGTGGAATACAGAGCAATTCGCGCCCTGATAGAGCAAGGATTCACAGTGATCGCCTGCGGTGGTGGGGGGATACCGGTTACTGGTAAGGAAGGAAAGGCTCTGGCGGGCTCTGCGGCGGTGATCGATAAAGACCGGGCAGGCAGCTTGCTGGCCGGCCTTCTGGATGCAGATATACTGGTTATTCCCACCGGTGTCAGCAAGGTGTCCTTGAACTTTAGGCAGCCCGACCAGGTTGATCTGGGCACCATTTCCCTGGAAGAAGCGCGGCTCTATCTAGAGCAAGGATACTTTGCTGCAGGCAGTATGGGGCCAAAGATCGAAGCAGCTGTCACATTCCTGGAGGCCGGAGGGAATGAAGTGATCATCACCTTGCCAGAGCTAATCGAAGATGCCGTTCTGGGGAACGCAGGCACCCGCATCCGTTGACACAGGGGTGACACAGGGGGACGGTTCTCTTGTGTCAAGGAATCAAAGGGAAATGGTTCCGGTTGCCTTGACAGTAGTAAAGTATGCATTGCAGGCGGGTATTGTTGCCTGCCAGAGGATGGGAGTAGAGATATTTCTTGAACAACTTTTTAATAGGGGTTTTGCTAGCCATTTTATCTGGTATATGTTATGGTTTTACGCCGATCTTGGCTGTATATGCATACCAGGGAGGGGCAACTGTTTCTGATTATGTCTCCCTGCGTTATGGTGTTGCATCTGTTATTATTCTTCTATACCTTGTGATTTTTCATGGCAGAAGCATCTCTAAGCAGCTGGGCAAGATTCCGTGGGCACTGCCGCTTGTGGCGGGCTTTGCACAAGCCATAGCATCTTTTCTATACATGTCTACTGTTCAAAAAACGACAGCCGGCTTGGCTGCGATTCTTTTTTATACTTATATTATCTGGGTGGCAGTTTGGGGATTTATATTTATTAAAGAAAGACTCAAGCTGTCAGGTGTCTTTGGAATAGGGTTAGCCTTGACAGGCCTGGCTATGCTGGTCGGAGTTTCTCTAGGGAGGACCAGCACTGTAGGTCTTATAATGGGATTAGGGTCGGGGTTGGCTTGTTCCGGTTATGTTATGGCCAGCAACAGGATATTAAATAAAGCTGAACCGATTATTGTCTCAGCTTTAATTAGTGTTTTTACAGCTATCCCCCTTTTCTTGCTTGGCAGTGCGACAGGTACCTTGAAAATTCAGATATCTGCGGCGGCATGGCTGGCCTGTGCTGTCTCAGGTGTTTTCACAGTTATTGCACTGTTTGCCTTTATGGCAGGTATGAAGCGTGTGGGGGCTACAGTTACTTCTGTTTTAGGCACAGCAGAACCGGTGACAACGGTGGTTTTTTCCGCCCTTTTGCTGTCGCAGAAAATGACAGGGTTACAGCTAATAGGTGGCATGGTGCTGCTCATTGGAGCCATTTTAGTAGTGACATCTAAAAAAAGGCCTGAAGCAGGGAGCCAGCAACAGCTGCGGAAAACGATAGACACTTGAAACCGGTGCCAGGCTGCTTTATTGCCTTTGGGGCCAATTAGTGGCATGGGCACCATTTATGCGCAATAGGCGTTTTTGGTGTCTGACATCAACTAGGTGTGGCACTCAACTAGGTATGTTCTTAGTGACTGCGTCAGCTACGTTCTTCGTTTTTATTGGCAATGTTTGTCGGTCAGTGCTTTTTCGCAGGATAGCTATTAAATATAACATATAAGAATGTTTGCACTAACAGGGGGTGCCATCCACCGCTTGTACCTGGACCCATCACCGGAACCGTCCCCCTGATGGTCGTCTCGCCGTGCATCATTTTTTCCGCATGCGCAGGGATTTGGGCGTTATCTCCAGCAGTTCATCATCTGCGATAAATTCAAGGCACTGTTCCAGGCTCATCTCTCTTGCGGGGGAAAGTTTGACTGCGATATCTGCGGTTGAACTGCGCATGTTGGTTAGGCGTTTCTTTTTGCAGACATTGAGTGTCAGGTCATCGGGACGGGAATTTTCACCCACTACCATTCCCTGATAGACAGGAACGCCAGCCCCCACAAACAACTCTCCTCGCTCCTGGGCATTTTCCAGGCCATAGCCGGTTGTTGTACCATTCTCCCAGGCGACCAGGGATCCCCTAGATCGTGTCTGTATCTCTCCAGCGTAAGGCGCATAATGGTGAAATGCGTGGTACATGACCTCGGTTCCCCTTGTATCTGTCATCAGTTCGGCGCGTAAACCGAACAGACTCCTGGTGGGGATATGAAACTCCAGCCGCACTGTGTCATCCTTCTTTTTCTCCATATTGATCATTTCGCTCTTGCGGGGGCCCAGGCGTTCCATGACAATTCCCACATATTCTTCGGGAACTTCTATAATTAAATCTTCTACCGGTTCATGTTGGACACCATCCACTTCCCGCAGGATTACCTGGGGCTGGGATACTTCAAACTCATACCCCTCACGGCGCATTTTCTCAATAAGGATGGAGAGGTGCAGCTCACCCCGCCCGGCGACCATAAATTGATCCGGAGAATCGGTTTCTTCCACACGCAGGCTGACATCGGACTGGGATTCCCTGAATAAGCGCTCAGCCAATTTGCGAGAGGTGACATATACCCCTTCCCGTCCGGCAAAGGGACTTTTGTTGACCAGGAAGTCAATGGCTACTGTCGGTTGATCGATCTGTACAAAACCCAGGGATTCCGGATGTTCAGGGTCTGTAATAGTGCTGCCCGGGTTTATCTCGGATAACCCTGCCACAACAACGATTTCCCCAGCATCAGCACTCTCTACCGGCACCTTTTTCAGCCCGTCAAAGACAAAAAGGTTGGAAATGCGTGCATGCTGTATCTCATCACCATCTCCCAGCACAGCTACCCCTTCTTTGTTGTGGATAGAACCTCGCCGAATACGCCCGACAGCCTGTCGCCCCAGGTAGGGGTCATAATCGATCATAGAAACTCCCAACTGCAGAGGGGCGTTAGGGTCTCCTTGCGGGGCAGGAATATTCTCAATAATCAATTCAAAGAGAGGCTTCAGATTCGTGCCTTGGGTTTTATAATCCAGTGATGCTGTTCCTTGCCGTGCGTCAGTGTAGACCACAGGGAATTCCAGCTGCTGATCACTAGCCTCCAATTCGATGAACAGTTCAAGAATTTCATCGAGGACCTCTATTGCTCGCGCATGAGGGCGGTCGATCTTATTGACCACCACGATGGGAACAAGCTCTGCCTCCAGGGCTTTTTTCAGGACAAAGCGTGTCTGAGGCATCGGCCCTTCAAAGGCATCCACCAGTAGCAATACACCATCCACCATCTGCACGATGCGCTCTACTTCCCCGCCAAAATCCGCATGCCCCGGCGTGTCGACGATATTCAATTTATTATCTTTATAGATAACGGCTGTGTTTTTCGCCATTATGGTAATGCCTCGTTCCCGTTCCAAATCACCGCTGTCGAGAACACGTTCCTTTACCACTTGCTTCTCATGGAAGATACCGCTCTGCTTAAGCATGCCATCGACCAGAGTAGTCTTTCCATGGTCTACGTGGGCAATAATGGCTAGGTTGCGGATATTTTCCTGTGCTATCTGTTTCATTTACGACACTTCCCTGTCTAGTATAGTCTCCATATGCTAATGTTATTTATTTTCGAGGACGATGCCCCGTTTTTTTCGACAGTTTTCATTATACACCAATGGGTCAGGGTTGAGTAATGTTATGTGACACGCGGGGGATGCGGGGACGGTTCTAGCGTCTCACTGATGTCACCCTGCGTCTCACGGTGTCGGGCACCCGCACTGAAAAACACCCGCCATATAGGTATTTCTTATCCTTGGTGCTAGGTACCATCCGCGACTTGTAAAAGAGTATATTATCTCCGACATCTGATATCTGGCTTCCGACCTCTATTTATTCTAGTCGGGCACCATCAGCGCCCCTCGTGAAAAAACCGTGACAATAGGAGCGTCCCCATTTGCCCAGTGCGGAAACCGTGACAATAGGACCGACCCCATGTGTCCGAATGCGACAAATAAGGAATGTTCCCATCTGTCCCGTCCCCATCTGTCCCTATTTGTCCAGCGGCAGACGACCAGCCGGAACAAAAAGGAAGCAAAAAGAACGTCCCTTTGCTTCCCCCCTGGGCCCATCACCAGAACCGTCCCCGCGATGGCCTTTGACATCCAACTAAACAACTGGTATAGTACATTACAAGAGTAATGCGCTAATGCGGTTGAGGGGGTGTGTTATTGGAGCTAAATATGGTTGGAGACAAACCGATATATGTGCAGATAGCGGAGTGGCTGGAAAACGAGATACTTTGCGGCAATATTAAAGAAAACGAAAAAATATATTCTCAGTATCAGCTGGCAGAGATGTTTAATATTAATCCTGCCACTGCAGCCAAGGGTATTAACATACTGGCTGATCAAGGCATCCTCTATAAAAAGCGGGGGTTGGGTATGTTTCTTTCAGCCAAGGCAAAGGAAAAAATACAGTATCAACGCAAGAACCACACTTTAAAAAAACTGGTGGAGGAAGTGGTGTCTGAAGCCCAGCGTCTAGGGGTTTGTGAGGATGAATTGATGGGTATGCTGCGGGATGCAAGGAAAGAACTTGATGAACATGAGGGAGAAGGGGGTTAAAGTATGAGTGTGATTTCGTGTACAGGGCTGACCAAAAATTTTAGGAGAGTAAAAGCGGTCAATGGTCTGTCTTTTACTATTGAGGAGAACAGGATCACAGGGCTGATCGGGCCAAATGGGGCAGGGAAAACGACATTGTTGAAGATTATTGCAGGCTTTCTGCGTGTTTCTTCCGGGCAGGTCATGGTTTTTGCGGAAGATCCTTTTAACAGCCTGAAGGTTTCATCCAATATGATCTTTATCGATGAGAACATGAAGTTTGCTCCGTCATTTTCACTGTCAGAGATAATGTTAGCGGCATCTTCATTTTATAAAAACTGGGATATGGAGCTGGCTAAGGGGCTGTTCGATTATTTTTCCTTGGACCCCAAGCAGCAGCATCACAACCTCTCTAAAGGGATGAGGAGCACTTTTAATATGATCATCGGGTTGGCGGCCCGCTGTCCGCTGACTATTTTTGACGAACCGACTTCAGGAATGGATGCCGGGGTGAGAAAGGACTTTTACCGGGCACTGCTCAGGGATTACCTGCAAAACCCTCGTAATATTATTTTTTCAAGCCATCTGCTGAGTGAGGTAGAGGATGTTTTGGAGGATATTCTTCTGCTTCAGAATGGCCAAAAACGGCTGCATCTGCCCAGCTCCGACTTAAAGGGGTTTGCCGTGGCCTTGAGGGACAAAACAGAAATTATTTCTGATTTAACAGCAGGGCAGGAGGTTTATTATCAAAAGAGCGTGGGTAAAGATCACAGTTATGTAGTGATCAGGCGGGATGCGGCTGATGGATTAGCGAAAAGGATCAGCGCTGCCGGGGTGGAGGTCCTTCCGGTAAAGTCAGATGACCTGTGTGTTTACCTCACTACCAGAAACAGGGGAGGGATCGATGATGTCTTTGACCGCAACTAGCTTATTTGATGCAGTCAAGAAACAGTACCTATATAAAATGAAAAGCCGCCTGGGTCTGTTTTTGTCCATGGCGGGTGTGCAGGTATTAGCCTTGCTGTTATCGCTGGGAGGGTTAAGCAGTTCCGGTATGGGAACCCAATATCTTTACATCTACATCAGCGATTTTTCCAGTGAGATGGTCATTTGGTTTACATGTTTATGGATGTTCGTCATTGCTGTCTATGTTACGACTAAGGATTATCAGAATATTGATTTTACCTTTGTGTCTAACCGTTTGAGCGCTAATCTTTCAAATGGAGCATTTTTAGTCACTGCTGCATTAATTGGCGGTGTGACAGCGATGCTGAGCGGATATTTGTTGAGGATAATAGTTTATTTTAGGAGTAGCCAGTATCTGTTAAGCCATAATTTTATTGTAGCTCCTGATGTTATTTTTACAGGCATTGCTGTGACCCTGTTGTATCTGCTCCTTTTTGGTGCGCTGGGGTATTTTTGTGGGGTTTTGGTGCAGCTGAGCAAGGCGTTTGCTGTGATATTACCCGGTTTGTTTTTCGGCGCTCTT
>DIQC01000022.1:29484-29976 GCA_002426495.1 Thermacetogenium sp. UBA5472 | reverse complement strand
TTCGGCGCTCTTATTCTTGCGAGGAGAGGTGACCAGATGCAGGTGCCCTTAAAGGTGATCGATTTTTTCCGTGTCGAGAGTTCTCTGACTCTACTGGCTGTGAAGGTAATCCTTGTCATAGTTCTGATCTATGCTTGTTCCTTTGTGTTATCAAACAGATTGGAGGTCAGATAGATGGTTGCCATCATTCCTATATTAATAATTCTTGTGCTGGTTGTTCTGTTGGTGGTGAGGCGCAGCAACAGTTTTTCCTTACGGCATAATATACAGTTTTGGCTCATTGCCGGTTACATGCTGCTGCTGCTTGCTTCCCCTGCCCTTATCAAATTGCTGCCCGTGGAAAACTTGGCTGATGCGAAGTTAAAGACAGTGAGTGAAGAGGACATGGCTAAGGCAATGGAAGGTGAATGGGATTTATACGAACTGGCGATGGAGGGAAGGCCGGAACAGGTGGAAGGGGCCTTTGTGTTGGAACAATGGGAATTTCCCTTC
>DIQC01000022.1:29004-29136 GCA_002426495.1 Thermacetogenium sp. UBA5472 | reverse complement strand
AGAATTTGTGGTCAGCCAAATATTAGGTGAATCTGCAGCATCTGAGCAGCACTCCATAAATATGCATGGTTCATATGGTTCACAGCTGCTCTATTTACGTATACCTGCAGATGTGGAGGTAGAGTCGGAAAT
>DIQC01000022.1:18875-28741 GCA_002426495.1 Thermacetogenium sp. UBA5472 | reverse complement strand
GTGATGGGTCGTGGTACAAAGTCCATCGAGGTTGAGTAATTAAATTATCGTAGCCTGGGGATGAATCTAGTGGGTCATGGTGTCTATCAGCGGTCATGGTGCCAGGCACCTGAATTGTGAAACACCTGCCATGTAAGTATCTTTGATCTCTGGTGTCTAGCGCCATCAGGAAACCGTGACAAATAAGGAACGTCCCCTTTTGTCCACAAGGATTCGCATTCTATTTGTCGTATTATAATAAGAGAAGAAAATTATTAGATTGATAGAAACAAGAGGTGTTTTGAAAGATGCAAATATTAGTCACAGGTGGTGCCGGATATATAGGTTCACACGCTTGTGTTGCCTTGCTGGAAGCCGGGCATACTGTGACCGTTGTCGATAACCTTTGCAACAGTAAGATGCAGACTATAGATAAAATAAAACAAATAACGAAGCAAGATCTTGCATTCTATCAGAAAGATGTTACCGATGATGCAGCAGTAGATGCTATCTTTGCTGATCACTCCTTTGATGGAGTCATTCATTTTGCCGGTTTTAAGGCTGTGGGTGAGTCTGTCGAATTCCCTTTAAAATATTATTACAACAACACTGTCAGCACCATGGTGCTGGCTAAATACTGCCTGAAATATGGAGTGAAGCAATTTGTTTTTAGCTCATCGGCTACAGTGTATGGGGAGAATGAAGTCCCCTTTGTGGAGACGATGGGACTCCTTCCTACTACTAACCCTTATGGTGAAACCAAGGTGATCAGTGAACAGATATTGACCGATATTGCAAAAGCAAACCCGGGCTTTGCGGTATCGCTGCTCAGATATTTCAATCCGGTGGGAGCCCATGAGAGCGGCTTAATTGGCGAAGATCCTAATGGCATCCCTAACAATCTGATGCCTTTTATAACTCAGGTTGCCAAAGGGAAGCTTGAGCAGCTGTGCATCTTTGGCAATGACTATCCAACTGCAGATGGCACCGGGGTAAGGGACTATATTCATGTAATGGATCTAGCTGAAGGGCATGTTGCCGCCCTTGAGAGATTGACGGCAGGTGTGCATGTCTATAACTTGGGGACAGGGCAGGGGACTTCAGTGCTGGAATTGGTGCAAGCCTTCCAGGAAGTCAATGGTGTCAGAGTTCCGTATAAAATTGTGCAGCGAAGACCTGGTGACATAGCCGAGTGTTATGCCGATGCCAGTAAGGCCAAGGCAGAACTTGGTTGGATAGCTAAGCGTGGCGTGAGAGAAATGTGCCGGGACGCTTGGAAATATGAGTGGGGTCAGGCTTGAGTAATTGAGTTATTAGACGGTGCCCCAGGCACCCGAACTGGGAACACCCGCCATGTAAGCATTTTTGATCTCCGGTGCTAGACACCATCTGCGACTTGTAAAAAGGTATCATTTCTCCGACATCTGACATCTGGCTTTCGACCTCTATTCCAGCCAGGCACCATCAGGAAATCGTGACAAAAGGATCGTCCCCGCGTCACCGTACTTCTCATGTCGCCTTGGAATCTTTTTCAAAATCGGAATTGTTTCGGCAGGAAAATGTTAAAAGCATGGGAAATAGAATAGTATGAGAAAAGGTCTGACAACAACACAAGGGTACTGTCCCCTTGTGTTGACCGGATCGATATCGACGGCATCAACCGCCGTCAACGGGCGTTGTGGTGCCAGGCATCTGAGATGTGAGAAGTGGGAGGTGGAAGAGGGAAAATACGTGACAAGACCCCCGTCCCTCTGACACATTTGCAAAAGAATCCATCCGAGTATAATATATCAGATTCTGGTGCCTGGCACTATCAGGAGACGGTGACAAATAAGGAACGTCCCCTTTTGTCCTTTTGTTACCAGGTCTGACAGGACAAAATCGTTATGATTAGTTCTGCCGCATCCTAATAGATGGAAATGGTGATATGCTTTTATTTGCACACACAGGAATTACTTTAGGAACAGCAAAGATAATGGCAGGAGCAGCCGGCTGGCGGGAAAAGGGGCTGCCGGCACAGCTTGATTACCGTTTGGTGTTGATCGGGTCGATGCTCCCTGACCTTATCGATAAGCCGCTCGGTGGAGTGATCCTACCGCTGGGGAATGGGCGAATTTATTCCCATACCCTGCTGTTTTTATTGACGGTGTTGGCGGTGGGGCTTTTCTTCTGGTTCTGGAAAAGGAAGACTTGGGGGCTTGTTCTGGTTGGTGGAACCGCTCTACATCAGATCCTTGACTTCATGTGGCAGGATCCGCAGACCTTTTTGTGGCCGTTATATGGGTGGGGATTTCCAATGGGTGACGCAGGGGTTTGGTTGAGTATGTGGCTCACCAATCTAATCAAACCGCAAGTGCTGATCCCAGAGCTCGTCGGCCTGCTGATTCTGGCCTATGGGGTCAGGCTTGAGTAATTGAGTAATTTACGCCTGCAGGTGATAAAGGGGGGCGTGCCTATCATACGGAATAACGGTGCCAGGCACCATTACCATGAAATATTAGGGGGGGGGAAGGATGAGCTATTTTCCTTCAAAAAAGGGTCTTTGGGTGGGAGTAATATATTGGGGTGTCATACTAGGCACTTTACTGTCAGAAGTATGGAATCTATTCCGGTTCTCCGGTTGGAACCTGGTAGTTGGGATTCTTTTTGGACTGTTATTTTTGATCCCTTTCTATATATTGGGAGTCTGGATATGGTTTGGAACTGGCTACACCTTTACAGACAAATCCCTAGCGGCTAAGTGCGGGCCATTTCAAAAAGTAATAGCCTTAAACAATATTCGTAGTGTCAAACACACTAGAGCTCTCTGGACTGGTTTCGTTCCTTCGTATACACTTTCTCGTGATCGCCTGGAAGTCAAATATAAATATGGCACATTAATGCTTTCTCCTGCTGATACTTTCACTTTTATCAGTGAATTAAAACAAAGAAGCCCGGATGTGGAAATTTTGGAATTGCAATAAAACGGAGTTGTTCATCTTGCGAATGAAGCAGCTGATAAAATTTAGCTCCAATTATTACTCAGTGAGTCTGCTCTTAACCCTTCTGGGGACATTGCTCTTTTTAGCCAATGCCAGGGGCTTAAGTTGGGTACCCTGGCAACTGTTGTTCAGCATCCTGCTCATGACTGCTCCGACATTATTCTATATCTTTTGTGAAAAGTGTTCGCTGAGCAGGGGGCAGTCGTTGGCACTGCTGCTCATTCCTCTCTTTGCCCTGCAGTACATCTATTACTTGCAGGCTGGCGTACCTGTGGGGTTTACTGATCCCCACCGCCATATTTTCGCCTATTGGACGCTGTTTGATGATGCAGACAAGATAATATTTGACAATGTTCAACAGATTTCGCTCAATTTTGTGGGTTTGTATGTATTATTTCGCTTAATATCTTTGGCCTGCAGTTTAGATATTGTTACACTTGCTGCTGTCATTCCCCCATTTCTGAATATTTTGATCATCATTGCCGTTTACTTGGTTGTCAACAGGCTGCACGAACACCGCACAGGCCTGTTGGCTGCTATGCTTTATGGCTGGGAAAACATGGTTCATGTTCTGGGGCAGGAGTTTCGCACCCAAACAATGGGTGTGCTTATCCTCTTTTTTATCACAGCCCTGCTGCTGATATTAAACAGAAAAACAGCTCGTTCAGGGGTTTTTGCAGTGGCCATCCTCCTGGCAGGCTTAGTAACGACCTCTTTTGTGGCAAATTTTTATGCTCTCCTCGTTTTTACGGGGGCGGCATGTGCTGTCTTTATCTGGTTTTTATACAAGAGAGACGGGGATTGGCTGGTGCTCAACTCTTTGTCGATAGTGTTTTATCTGGCGTTTATTGTGTTTTTGGCCTTTTACCTATTATTTGTCAGTGGAGGCTTACCCTATCTGGTGGCACAATTCTCCCGTATTCTCTATAATGCCGCCGGGCAGGCCTTATCCCCTGAATTCGGCACGATCATCACCAAGTCGATTCTGCTTGTTGTCCTAGGTTTCGCAGCACTGATCGGCTTTGCACTTCTTTATATACTGATCAAGAAAATAACCAAATGGCGGCCAGCGGGCAGTTTTTGCCTCGCCTCTGGGCTGGTCATCCTCTTATCATTAGGCTTCCTGTTCTATACCGGCCAACCTTTAGCCGGAGTTCTTGCAAAACTGCATCATTATTTGGGTGGGATGCTCACTTTAGCCCAGGCTCAGGCCAATAGATATGTGGAAGTTTATAGTTATTTTGTGGGGATGTCGACCTATCTGATCTGGGCGTTGCTTTCAGTTCCATATATCTGCTATATTTTTGTCGTTATCAAAAATAAGGAGAAGAATGTCAAACCGTTGCTCTTCCTGGCTGCTTATACTGTTCTGCTTGCGTTCTGCCTGATCAACAGGTTGAGTAGCCCGTTGAATCCGGGGAGGCCCTATGTTGCGGTATTAATTCTGTTGGCTGCCGCTATGGCTTATTTCCTGTATAAAATACCGAATCTATTAAGAATTCGGTCTCTACGGGTTATAATGAAAACAACTGCGGTTCTTTTGATTTTTTGTTTCATATCAACTAATGTTCTCAAAAAACCTGACTATATAATAGGTAACAAGACTCCTTTTCAGAGCGTTCCCGGGGAGGAGGATATGATTCCCTACTGGTATAAGGATGAAGGACAGTATTTGGCCAGCGAGTTCCTGGCAGTAGTCCCTGCAGACAGAAATATTTTCGCCTGTATGGTAATGCAGCGCTATCCTTTTTTGATCAGCACTTATGAAAATGGCCTGACTCCTCTGAATGGCATCAGGGTGCAGAGGGATGATCTAAAGAATCATAAGGGGAGTTTAGTTCTCCTGGAGGACAAGATTAACGGTGAAACATTTTATAACCGGGAGAATTTCCCCAAAATAGAAGAACTTGATCAAGAAGCCCAAATAGCGAAAATTTATAGCAATGATGATTACCTACTATATGTATATGGGGTCAGGCTTGAATAATTGAGTAATTTGTTTTTGTTTCCTAACATCGGGAACACAAGGGGACAGTCCCCTTGTGTTCCCACCGGCGTTAACCGCCGTTAACGGTGTCAGGCACCTGGACTGGCGGGGCAAAACACTTGGCAAGGTGTCTTTTTCCGACATCTGATATCTGGCTTCCGACTTCTATTATAGCCAGGCACCATTAGTGACCAATCACCGGAACCGTCCCCGTGATGGTCCGTGATGGACTAAGAAAGGTTGTTCTATATATGGATGTAAATATAAAGATAAAAACGGGTGTCTTGGTGATCGGTGGTGGCGCTACTGGGGCGGGTGTTCTGTGGGATCTTTCTCTGCGGGGCATCGATGCTGTGCTTGTGGAGCAGAGAGAATTGTCTTCTGGAACCTCAGGACGCTGCCATGGACTGCTCCACAGTGGAGGGCGCTATGTGGTTCGGGATGCTGATGTTGCCCTGGAGTGCTACCAGGAGAACCAGATCCTGCGCCGGGTTGCGGCTGCAGCTGTAGAGGAGACGGGCGGCTTTTTTATTCATTTAGAGGGCGATGACCCGGATTATGTCGATAAATGGACAAATGCCGCAGAAAATGCCGGTCTGCCCTTTGAAGAGCTGGATTTATCTGATGCCCGTCGCCAAGAGCCCCTACTTAGCAAGGCTGCCAGAAGGGTTTTTGAGGTCCCTGACGCAAGCATTGATCCCTTTGATCTGGTGATGATCAATGTGCAGGGTGCGATAGAACGGGGCGCCAAAGTTCTTACCAGCACTAAAGTAGAGAGACTGATTGTTGAGGGGCAGCAGGTTCGTGGTGCCTTGGTAAAAGATATAGAAAGTGGAGAGCTTTATTCGATAGAGGCAGAAGTGGTGATCAATGCCGCAGGCCCCTGGGGAGGACTGGTAGCAGCCACAGCTGGGGTTAATTTGGAGATGGCCTATGGGAAGGGGACACTTCTTGTCTATTCCCAGCGGTTGAGCAATCATGTACTTAACCGTCTGCGCCTGCCAGGGGATGGGGATATACTGGTTCCAGCTAAAACCGTTTCTCTGTTGGGCACAACCGATCTGCCAGTCCCCAGCCCGGAGAAACCTAAACCCATAGGTGGGGAAGTGGAATCACTCCTTGATCTAGGAGAAGAACTGGTCCCAGCCCTGGCCAACCGCAGGCTTTTGCGGGCCTTTGCTGGGGTGCGCCCTCTTTATAATCCTGGCCAGGGTGCTGGGAGGAGGGCATCTCGTGGCTTTGCTGTCATTGATCATGAAAAAGAGCATGGCCTCAGCGGGTTTTATTCTGTTGTGGGTGGGAAGTTGACAATTTACCGTTTGATGGCAGAGCGGGTGGCGGATCTTACTGCTGCCAGTCTGGGAGTGTCTACACCTTGCTCCACGAAAGATGTCTGTTTACCTGCACTGACAGAGGCCTCACCCCCGCAGGATAAGGGGGGTTCTTCAGAGGGAAGCCATGCAGATGGGATATCTTCGGACCGGGGAAATTCAGATGGTGGCACTTTGATCTGTGAATGTGAACTGCTGGATAAGGATGCTATCCTTCAGGCTGCCCGCCGGCTGAATCGGTTTACACCGGGGGCTTTCCTGCGCAGCACCCGCCTTGGCCACGGACCCTGTCAAGGAACAACCTGCATTTACCGAGCCGCCCTGCTGCTCTATCAGGAGAAGCTGATCTCCTATGAAGAGTTCCAGGAGTTCATCAAGAGGAATCTCACCGACCGCTGGCAGGGGATAGAGCAGGTGTTGTCAGGCGACCAGGCCAGGCAGTTGGAACTGGCCAGAGGAATTGCTCTGCAGAATCTGCAGCTGAGAGGCAGCAAACAGGAGTTCACCAGTGGCCTGCCCAGGGAGTCGCACGGATATGAGCCAGGATCAAAGGACTGCAGTCAAGGGGGCAGCGGTGGTCTGTCCAAAGCATTACACGGAAACAAACCAGGATCAGGATCAGAGGACAGCAAACAGGAGGGGCAGCAGCAATGATCTATGATGTTGTAATTATTGGAGCAGGTTTGGCAGGAATGACTGCGGCTCTCAAAGCTATAGAGATGGGGAAGAAGACGATTGTGGTGAGCCATGGCGCCAGCACCATGCAGGTGATGAGCGGCTGTATTGACCTTTATGGAGATGATAGAAACCCTTGGCCCGCCTTGGAAGAATTGGTTTCCCAAAACCCGGCACATCCCTACGCCCTGCTGAGTCAAGAGGAAATCCAAGAGGCATTATCTTTTTTTATTGAGCGAATGAAAGAATCCTGCCCTTATCATAATCAGGAGGGCTTCACCAATTTCCGCATACCGACAGCTTTCGGAGAGGAGCGCTCTACCTGTCTGCTTCCAGAAGGGCAGTTTGCAGGGCAATCAGCTGCTGCAGACGTTAAATCCCGTGTGCTAGTGGTGGGGCTGAAGGGTTATCCTGACTTTTCCGCTGAGCTGCTGGTAGAGGGGATGCACAAAAGGGGCTATCAGGGATGGGATGCAGCAGAGGTCGATTTGAGCTGTCTCCAGATGCCAGGTGAGCGGAATGAGCGTGTTAAGCGGGCAGGCACTTCAAGCCGAAGGCACAAGGGATTATCAGCTAACAGTGTTGAGATAGCGAAGCGGCTGGAGAAAAGCTGGCAGCATTTCGCAGAGGAATTGAGGGGAATGGTGCAGGGGTTTGATGCTGTGGCCTTTCCTGCTGTATTAGGCTTGGATGAGCATCTGGTGGTCAAGCGGGGGCTGGAAAAATATTTAGGTGTAAGGGTTTTTGAGGTTCCCACGATTCATCCTTCACTGCCGGGGATTCGGCTGGCCAGATCTCTCGGAGCAGAGCTGCGTGAGTCGGGATGCGATTTCTTACAAGGTTTTCCGGTAGTTTCAGCAGATATCCGGGAGCGACAGTGCGGCAGTATCATCGCCAGTACCCCGGGAAGGCCTCGCTGTGTTAGAGGTAAGAATTTTATACTGGCGACTGGAGGAGTATTAGGTGGGGGGATTTTCGCGGAACGGAAGGGTGCTCGAGAAGTGGTATTCCGCTTACCTGTGGCAAATCCTGGTGCGGACGCATACATCCAGGCGGATCCTCACTCCGCCAAGATCGCCGATCTGACCGCAGCCCTTGCGGACACTCACTCTTCCCGGGCCGCCGACCTGATCGCTACCCGGGTTGCTGCCCTTGCAGATGATGCTCACAAAGAGCAAAGTGGAACGCCGGGGAACCGGCGGAAGGCAGATTCTCCGCAATTTACCACATCCGGCCTCCGGCATCAGATATCCATTTCCCAGGCCGGTGTGCGAGTGAATCAGCAGCTGCTGCCAGTAGACGAAGATGGCAGTGTTTTGCTGGAGAATGTCTTCTGCGCCGGAAGGATTTTAGCGGGTTATGATCCATTTATAGAGGGCAGCGGTGCCGGGGTGGCAGTTTCCACCGGATATAAAGCAGCGTTGGAAGCAGGGAGGTTGGGCAATAATGAATGAGCAGCTAGATAGACTACTGGACCACTGTATCAAATGCAGCGACTGCCAGGGTGTCTGTCCTGTGGCAGCTCATAACCCGCAGTACCCGGGGCCGAAGCTGCTTGGGCCTGATCTGGCACGAATCAAGTGTGCTGGGGGGGCAAAAGGGAACACCCCCGAGGCCGCTGGGGAACTGCTCAGGTCATTGGAGATGTGCAGCGGTTGCCAGCGCTGTGAGCTGGCCTGCCCGTACGGGGTACCTGTGGCACAGCTGATTCGCCAGAACAGGGATGTCCTGCAGAGGAAGCTGTTACTGCGGGACAAAATGCTTGCCACTCCACAGGTTTTGGGACAGATGGGCACCGCGATAGCTCCGTTGATGAACCCAGTTTTAAGAAACTCTCTTGTACAAAAGATGATCAAGGGGATGCTGGGGCTGGAGATGGAACAGCCGCTAGCCTTTGCCTCCAGGAAAGATCTGCTGCAGCCAACTCTGAGACAGTGGGCAGGAGCAGCGGAAGGGAAGGTTATCTACTTTCCAGGCTGTCACGTAAACTATCAGGAACCAGAGGTGGGGAGGGCTTTTCTGCAGCTCTTAGATATTTTGGGGGTCAAGGCATTGGTTACAGATCAGATTTGCTGTGGGATGCCTCTGTTGGCGGCAGGGAATCGTGAAAAGGCTCACACTGCCTTTCAGCGCAATATCCAGATCTTCAAAGAGTATGTTGAGCAAGGCAGTCAAATTGTCACAACATGTCCCTCCTGCAGCCTGACCTTGAAGAAGATATATGTTGAAGAATTAGGCACAGAGGAAGCGAGGCAGCTGGCGAGCGCTGTCTACGACTATTCAGAGTATCTGGAGCAGTACAGCAGCTGCCTGGCAGCCCTTGTCCATCCGCTCAGAGAGCGGGCAGCTTATCACCTGCCATGTCACACCCAGGCTCAAGGGACAGGCCTGGCTGGCTTGCAGCTGATGAGATTGGTTCCCGGACTGGAGCTTAATGTTGTAGATGACTGCTGCGGGCAGTCAGGCACCTATGGATTCAAGGCAGAGAAACAGGGAGTATCCAGGGCGATCGGCAGTTCACTGGTGTGGCGAATTGCATCCATAGAACCTGATATTATCATAACCCCCTGCGGCTCCTGTAAGGACCGTCTCAGCTTTGCATCAGGTGTGCAGACAGTGCATCCGGTTCAACTGCTTAACAATGCCTGCCAGAAATAAGCAGGCTCTGTCACCGGATTGAGCGGACAGGGGCAGTTAATGGTGGATACGGTGTGCAGTCTGTGAATGCATAAATGAATGAATAAACTGCATGAATGGTGCCAGGCACCGTCTACCAAGCTGGGGCAATAAACGATGCCAGACATACAATTATTGATTTGCGAAAAGGTGCCTTTTTCCGACATCTGACATCTGGTTTCTGACCTCTATTTCAGCCAGGCACCAGAGGCGGGACTTTGTACCTGGACCCATCGC
>DIQC01000022.1:18010-18735 GCA_002426495.1 Thermacetogenium sp. UBA5472 | reverse complement strand
GACCCATCGCGAGAACCGTCCCCGTGATTGCCCCTGATTGGTTCTTTAGAGGAATTTGTCGACGGATGGAGAATATGTTGCTTTATTGGAAGTTTATTGGAAACGTGAAGAAAGGAAAGACGGGAGGAACGTAGGCAGTAATGGATAATAATTCGAACACGCAGCAGCTGCATTTTCGGATGCGGCTTGAATATAAGGCAACAGCCCGACGATTCAGACTGTTCCAGAAGAGAAAGGATCTTAAAGAAGAAGCAGCTACTCTAAGGAGAAAGAGGGTGCCTATACTCCACCAGGTTTCTATCACAGGCATAGATATTCTGGAGATCGATCCTCATCATACAGTTTACATTAAGGATGATGAAGATGGCCGAAAAGCGGCCTATGCTCCAGTGGAGATCCTTATTGGGGCAGAATCTCTGGATGCTGCCATTCCTTTCCTGGTATCCAAAGAATTCTCTAATGTGGAACTACTGTATCCTGATCGACTTGCTCTCAGTCCACAGGAGTTTGAACAGGTTATCGAGAAGGCGAATGATGAGCTAAGGAATTACCGCGCTTTCCTGGAAATTCGCTATAATTCAGGCAGAAGTGGAAACTCTTATTTTCTAAGGGATCTGCCAGGGGAAGAAAAATTAGAGAAGACCTTCTCAGATAAAGCGGGTGAAGAGATCCCACCCAGTGAAGAAGTCTTACCTGAAAAGACTGCCCCAGAGGATTTGCCTGGT
>DIQC01000022.1:4676-17910 GCA_002426495.1 Thermacetogenium sp. UBA5472 | reverse complement strand
GCCCCAGAGGATTTGCCTGGTGATGATATCTCTCAGCTGGGGGATGGTGAGCCGCCAAGTGAAAGCGACAAGGATGAAGATGTAGCCCAAAAAGATTCCTCTCATCTGACGAATAGTGGACGACCAAGCAGCCCGGATGAGGCTGCGGCTGAACAGTCCCCTGAGGCTGAGAGTTCTGCGAAAAAGATGCTGCGGCTGGAATATGATCTGGAGATCATTGCTGTGCTGTCACTCCTGCTGGCAGGGGTAATTGTCCTGGGAGGAGAAGGCTGGATGTACTATCTACGGATAGGTCTCGGGCTCCCCTTTGTTCTGTTTTTCCCCGGCTATGCTCTGATCGCTGCTCTTTTCCCTGAAAAGGATGACCTGGGCGGGATCGAACGGGTTGCCTTGAGCTTTGGCCTCAGCATAGCTGTGGCTCCTCTGATTGGACTCGGCTTGAATTACACCCCCTGGGGGATTCGCCTGACTCCTATTCTTATTTCACTGGTCATTTTTATTCTGTTGATGGGCGCTATCTCCTTTTTTAGAAAGGACAAACTGCCCAAGGAGGACCGCTTCTGTCCCGTCTTCGAGTTCGAGGTCCCTGTCTGGCGAGAGCAGCCTGTCCTTGACAAAGTTCTCTCCATCGCTCTTATTGCATCTATTCTGTTTGCTGTAGGGAGCATCTGCTATGTTGTAGCAATGCCCAAGGTTGGTGAACAGTTCACAGAGTTTTATATTCTGGGAATGGACGGCAAAGCGGAAGGTTATCCTCAGGAACTGAAACCAGGGGAAGAGGGAGAGGTTATTGTCGGTGTTGTCAACCATGAGTATCAGCAGGAAAAATACTATGTTGAAGTCAGGATGGATGACCAGGTGCTGCCCCGGGAGGGGCCGATAACCTTGGAACATGAGAAGGAATGGGAAAGAACGGTCACCTTTTCCTATCCCCAGGTGCGGGAGAATTTGAAGGTGGAATTTTTGCTGTATCGTGAGGGGGATGAGGAGCCATACAGGAGCCTTCATCTTTGGGTGAATATACAGGAAAATGCAGGATAAGGGAGAGAGAAATGTCGAAAGCTTATGAAGATAATCGGTATCAAAAAACAAATATGCCTTTGCCAGAAGAGGAGCAGGATATAAATAGAACCGAACAGAAGTCTGGAACAAGTGTCTCGCAAAGATTGCAAAGATATAGTTTCCTTATCCCCTGGATATTTTTGCTTGCATTAACCATTGCTGAATTGGCGGTTGGCTACTGGAGCATCAGGGTGGGAATGGTTCTGCATATTGTTCTGCTGATAGCTATGCTGATGATGGCTGTTCTCTCCTGGTATTATTGGGAGGTACAGCGAACAGCAGATAGTCCTCCTGGACGCCAAGTAGGCAGCCCTGTTCAGCCAGAAACCGACGTGGAAGCAGATGGTAGTTTAAAAGGCGGCAGGATCATCGGTAGAAGGGCTTTTCACAGTTATCGTTTCTATATAGGCCTTTCTATCGCACCCTTGATCCGTATTTTGAGTCTTTCCATACCTCTTCAAGGGGTTGCAGACCAGTATGTCTATCTGATTACTGGTATCCCATTCCTGATAGCGATCATTGTGACAGCCAGAATGGCAGGTTTTCACATGAGTGACCTTTATCTATCCCAGAAAAAACACCAAAAGTCCCGGCATGGCTGGAAAGTGCAGCTTGCTATTGCCCTGATAGGGATTCCCCTGGGGCTTATGGAGTATTTTATTCTGCGTCCAGAACCAATTATTCCACAGCTTACTTTGGGAGCAGTTGTGACAGCATCGATCATTCTCATTATTTTTACGGGTTTTACTGAGGAATTGACCTTCCGTGGAATAATGAAGCGGGCAACAGATGATTTGTTTGGAGAGAGGACATCTGTTATCTATGTATCACTGGTATTCGCTGTACTGCATATCACTCACCTTTCAGCACTTGACGTATTCTTTGTTTTCGGGGTGGGGCTGCTTTTTTCATCGATTGTGCAGCAGACAAAATCCCTATACGGTGTCACCCTCGCCCATGGCCTGACTAATATCAATCTTTTCATTTTCGGCCCGCTTTTGCTAGGATTATAATAATGAATAATATATTTCTTGCCAATATGAGAAGGATTTTCCGTTATGATATCGAAGTAAGAAAATGTAGAATTATATAGAAAGGAGGCCGTTGTACATTGATCGCAACTGTTACAACTACAACAACTACAACAGTTACTACAGCGGCAAGCACTACTATTGCAGCCGGATTAGGCCTTCTGGCAACTCTGGTGCTCATCGCATTATTGGTTGTCAAAGAACTGGCTGGTGCAGGGATCGAATCCTCCGGTAGTGCAGGAACGGTTACAATTTCCCGAGCGATTGATCGTGTTCTCAATGTAGCGATCGCTCCACTTCTGATCGTCTTCGGGGCTATTGTAATCGCTAAGGTTCTCGCAGTTCTCCTCTAAGGAGTAGACTGTAAGAGTCTTGGTGGATGTTCCAAACCTGCCGGTTTCCGGTAGGGGTTGTCTCGCTCAAGTTATTGAGCAGCATTTGACCACCGTATATCACGGTGGTTTTTTTCTGATATAATTAATTGAAGGTTTTTAATAGACTGAATTTCCTGGATACTAAAATTTGGCTGTTCCTAATATGAGGGATAAAGGGGGAACTCTTTTACATGGATTACGATGTCGTAGTGGTCGGTGGTGGGCCTGTAGGATGCGCTGTGGCAAGGGATATAGCTGCTGCGGGTTTTAAAGTGCTGGTAGCCGAAGAACACCCAAAAATAGGTCTTCCTGTACGCTGTGCTGGGCTGATCAGTTCCAGAACATTGGAGCTTTCCAGGGTTTCACTGAGAGTTATCGTGCACAAGCTGACAGGTGCACGGCTGCATGCTCCCGGGGGTGAGGTTCTGGAGCTGTACGGTAAAAGGGTCTATGCTTTAGCCATCGACAGGGCTGCCTTTGACAGGGATTTAGCAACACAGGCTGCAGCAGCAGGTGCAGAGATAGCCTGTGGTATGCGGGTAGTCGATTTGGAGTTTGTGCCCGGTGGTGTGCTGGTTCAGCTACGGCAGCAGGGCAGCCGTGATAAAACAATAGAACTGACCTCCCGTTTGATCGTGGGGGCTGATGGCTATAGGTCTTTGGTCGCCAGAAGGCTGGGGGTATTGCCTAAAGGAGACAAGGTACCACTTTATGCCGCAGAAGTGGAACTGCCAAACTATAAGGGTCAGATTGCTGATATTTTCATAGGTAATCAGGTGGCACCAGGATGGTTTGGTTGGGTGATGCCTACAGGGCAGGGTATGGCCAGGATAGGTATAGGAGCTCCGCGGCGTCCCCATGAATATTTTAAGCAGCTTGTGAACCTGCATCCTGATATCTTCCAGGGTATGCGCATAATACAGCACACCAGCGGCTATGTGCCTGTGTACCTGCAGGACAAGTCATACGGCCCCCATTCTCTCCTGGTAGGGGATGCTGCTGGTCATGTAAAACCCATTTCCGGGGGCGGGCTTTTCTTTGGGCTGAAATGTGCTGAAATATGTGCTGCCACAGCTCTAGCTGCCCTTGATAAAAATGATTTCAGTGAGGATTTTCTTTCTCATTACCAGAGGAACTGGGATATGACAATAGGGGAGGAGATCCGCTGCGGATTGAAACACCGTCAGGTTTTTCTAAACCTGACCGATAAGGATATGGATCAATTGGTCCGGTTTTTCAATAAGCCTTACTGGTGCAAGCTGATCCTTAAATATGGGGATCTTGACTACCATTCTAAGCTCGCCGGCAGGCTGGCTGATCTCCCGCATTGGGCGAATCTCTTCATCAAAAACGGCTTTAATTTTATGGCAGCCAGCACCGGCTTCCTGAATTTAACAAGGTGATAGCTTTATTCTTTAACCATTTTCCAATTGGGTGACATGGGTTCAGAGGTAATAGCATGACCCAGGATGGACTCCACTTTCTTTCCTTCCAGGAGAAACTGCACCTGTTCGATCTCTGGTAGTTCAGCCAGCGAGTTGGTGATAGAGTAGAGTGTCATCATCTCTCCTGTTGAGCCTCCCCAGTGTTTGGTCTGGAAGTCTTGATTGAAATTCACATAAGCCACACCATCCACTACTTCAATAGAGATCAGTTTGGCTTCCTTGGGCACTGTCTGGAATAAATCAGATTTGCTCGGCCCCTCGATCAGTTCAGCGATTACGATCTCCTCCAGCTTCTGATTCCCCAGCACAACTTTCCGTGTCTCTGGCACGAGGTACATGGCATCCTGATCCCCGAAGTAAAGTGTGACACTTTCCCTGGTTTCCTTGGGTTCTGCGCTGATCTCAGGTTGAGATTCGCTGGCTTTCTTCTCGTTATTATTATCAACCAGTGTATCCAGCGTCTCTGTTGTATTTGATTGGTTGTCCTGTGACTGTTGAGTGTTATCCTGTGGCTGTTGGGAAGTTTTTTGATCGGCACACCCGGCACCGGTAAGTGTGAACAATACAGTCAAGGCCAGAACCAAACAACCCATCCATATTTTACGTATCTGCTCTTTGGTTAACATTTGTGGGCACCCCTTTATTCAAACTAGACCTGCTCTAAAATAATATACCAGGGAAATGTTTCAGGAGTGTCAGAGAATGTTACAGTTCTATTACAGAAATCCTTTTCAGCAATTCTTTTCAGCGACTTAAACAGCGCAACACACCCCAGGATCTACCAATGTAGGCGCATGTGGCGATTTTTCACCCATACGGAGCGGGACAAAAGGACCGTCTCCGCGTCACCCAAACAGAGCCGCGTCACGTCTCTATATAGCTGGAGTTGATATAAGGAAACCGCACCTCAAATGTGGTTCCATCCCCGGGGGTGCTTTCCACATCGATTGTTCCTCCATGGCGGAGCACCGCCTGGCGGGTGATGGCTAGCCCCAACCCTGTACCCCCGGTATCACGGTTGCGATCCTGAGCGACTCGGTAAAATCTGTCATATATATGGGGAAGCTCCTCCTGGGAAATACCGATTCCGGTATCCTGCACCCTTACCACTAGCTCTTCCCCTTCAATGTCTGCTGATACAGTAACCCTTCCGCCATCAGGGGTAAAGCGTATGGCATTGCTGACTAAATTGAGCATTATATGAGTAAATAGATCCTGGTTCAGCGGCCAGGAAATCTGACCATATCCTCCAACCTGCACCCAAATATCAAGTCCTTTTTGAAGTGCATCCCCTTGTACCAGCCCTTTGATATGGTTAAGGAGTCCCTCGACTTGCAGATTTTTGAGGGGAACAGGACGGTCAATATCCCCTTGCAGTTTTGTCAGCTCAGACATGTCATTGACTAGAGCAGCCATGCGGTCTGTCTCAGAACTGATATCCTGCAGAAAATCTCTGTATATTGCCGGGTCCTGCTCCTGGCTGTCGATAAGGGATTGAGAAAGAACCTTAATCGAACTGAGGGGTGTTTTTAACTCATGTGAGGCGTCTGCCAAAAAATCCCTTAAAGTGCGATCTACTTCCTCCAGTTTAGCAGCCATATCATTGAAATCTGCAGCCAATATGCCGATTTCATCATTGCTGCCCACATCCACACGCTGGTCGAGATGCCCTTCAGATAATCTGCGCACCGCAGCAGTCAGTTTATTAACCGGATCAGTCAATTGATTTGATAAAAGCAGGCTGACGAGGAGGGCTAAAACCCCACCGGCTATCGAAAACATGGTTATCAATTGCCTGATCCCATCTAGGGTGGCGTAAATTTCCTCCGGACTGGTTACCAGCAATACCGCTCCTGCTATTTTTTCCTCACGAACTACCGGTACAACAGCATAAAGAACCCGTTCACCGGTGTCCAGGATGTAAATACCGGTAGCTTCTTCCCCCTTCAGTGCAGCATCAACCTCTTCATAGGTCAAAGTTTGCCCTATTAACCAATTTTCTTCAAAGGAATCAGCAGTGACATTTCCATTCCGATCTATGACCAGTATCCGTGCCTCCATCTGCTCACTATATGACCGGATAAAGAAAGAGGAATTGGGGTCATTGCGCAGTATGATATCTTGGCCTGCTATAGCGATAATGTTAGCGTTAGCCAGGCTTTTTGCAGCCTCTTCAGCCAGGTAGTTACTTTTTAGAGCACGAATTACCTGGCTGTTGATGATTAACAAAATAGCCGCAATGACCAACAGGTAGGTCAAGACCAGTTTGGTGCGTATCTTAAAGCGTGGGCGTTTTTTCAATGTTTGTCTGCTTCTCCTTCAAAGGCATAACCGACACCCCATTTGGTGATAAACCAACAGGGATGGGCGGCATCTGGTTCGAGCTTTTCCCGCACTCGCCTGATATAAACATCAACAACCCGGGTATCGCCGAAATAATCATGCCCCCAGACCTGTTCCAAGAGCATGTCCCTGGTAAAGGTGAATCCTGTGCGGCGGGCCATAGTGACAATAAGATCAAATTCCCGCACAGAGAGTTCCACTGTTTCACCTTTGACTTTTACTAAACGACGATCAGGATCAATATATAAATCTCCAAATCTCATCGCTCCGCTGGGAGGATTATCCGCTGCCCGGCGCAAAACAGCGCGTATTCTGGCCACAAGTTCCCTGGGATTAAAGGGTTTTGCCATATAGTCATCAGCACCGAGTTCCAGCCCGATAATTTTATCTACATCATCACCTTTAGCAGTCAGCATGATGATCGGGGTGTTGTTCCCCTGCCGCCTGATGCGACGACAGACATCCAGGCCATCAACCTTCGGCAGCATCAGGTCGAGGATAATTATGTCTGGCTTACTGCTCTGCAAAAAATCCAAGGCCTCCTGGCCGTCATAAGCGGCTTGGACAGTGTAGCCATCCTTTTCTAGGGTGTATTTAAGCCCCTTTACTAGAGCTCTTTCATCATCTACAATCAGTATTTGCAAAAGAATCCCTCCGGGATTTGATGTATTATATTAATAACTCTAAACATGCTCAGCACATTTCCTGCGCACATCTCTAGTATCATCAGAGTTGTAGATACCAGAACTGCTGGCTCCAGTCCATTACTAGCTAATTATACTTGTATTATTCTTTGTATAAGTATATATTCCTGTTAGTAGCATTCCCGGTTTAGAGGTATTTACTGCTGTTTGGGGGGAATCAAAGGTATTTCCCAAATGTGGTAGTATGTTCAGGGAGGGATTGATATCTTTTTGTAGAATAAAAGATAATTATGTGTGAAGCTGGTCTTTTTGGATAACCGGACGTTTTTATATATTGATATATTTATTGGGCTATAGCAGCGAACTGCACAGAAAAAGTGAAAATGAATAGTATTACTTGAAAAATAAAGAATTGAAAAAACATGTTACTAGAAAATGGCTACAATTATGAGGAGGAAATACCATGGATAGTGATAACTCCAAAACTACAGCACCACCTCCCTCTAGAGACTATTATGATGACGAAATCGACCTGAGAGATTTAATCCTCGTCATATGGCGCTACCGGAAGCTCATAGTGGGGCTCTTATTGGCTTCCTTGTTGATAGGTGCAGTGATATCTTTTACAATCACACCGATCTATCAGGTTCAGGCAAAAATGTCGATAGGTAATTATGTTGTGGATCCAGACAGCGGTGAAGCGCAGATGACACCTGAAACAGCTAGAGAGATAATGCTCAGCAGAGACTTTCAGGAAAAAGCCTGGGGAGCAGGAACTAATGCAGGGGGTCTTAGTGTTACACCTGTAGAAAACACAGATATTTTGGATATCAACTTAGATACTAGTGATCCCCAGCAGGGAGAGGCTTTATTAAACGAACTGGTCACTCTCTTTGATGAGAGGACAGAGGAGCAATATGAGCGTTCAATAGAGTTGATCAATGATGACCTTCAGCTTACCGAAGCTGAGCTGCAGGAGATTAATCAAAGAATTGAGCAGACACAAGCCCTTCTTGATAATACTGGTATCTCTGAAATACAGAAGTCGGAACTGCTAAATACCTTATCCCGCTTTCTTCAACAGCGAGATAAACTTTTAGAGAAAAAATTACAGTCCAAGCAGAAGTTAAACACAATTGAGAGTATGCAGGTAATAGAAAAACCAGTGGCATCCTCTTCACCGGTAAGCCCTAATAAGAAACTGAATATTACTTTATCCGGTGTACTTGGTCTGATGGTTGGTGTATTTGTGGCATTAACTGTGGATTATTTTAGGCGGAATCCTCTAATGCTAAACAATTAGTATATGTGACAAATAAAGGCTGGCTTCAACAGAAGGCGGCCTTTTGGCAGTGGGCAGTGGAATGGAAAATACAATTCTATATTTTTAAATGAATCGCTGATGCATTGATGAAACTAAAGGCAACAGTAACTATGAAAACTGGTAAGTGGTTGAAGCAAGGATTGCAATTTTGACACTAATATTTCCATATGTAGATAAAAAGTGCAGTATGCTTATATAGATAATATATCTGAGTTTGTAAGGTTTTAATTGTGGTTGTAGCGTGATATTTGTCGGCCTCATTATTCGCAGGGTGATACTTCTTCAGTAGACTATCTCAAGAGCGAGCTTGATGAAGTTGCTTGATAGAAATTGACAAGGAAAGGGAAACTCAGATTTTCAAAACCGTGTTCTTGACGAGGAGTGCATTAAACATAGCAAACGTTATTTAAGCAAGTGTTATATAAGGTGGTAAAAATAGTGTATGATGATGTTGATGATATATTAACTAAGAAAAAAATAGAGACCAATACAGGTTATTTTCATAAAATTGCTTTAGGTTTACTGATATTTGCAAACATTTTTGATATGGGCGGAGCAATTGGTATAAAATATATTTCTTTTTTGTTAATTATTCCACTTTGTTTTTATTGTTTACAAAAGTTTAAAATTAAACATACTATCCTCCTATTGGGATTATTTGTTTTTATTTTTTGGCCTATTTTTTCTGTGCTTGTTGGCCTTATTAATAACGGTGATATTAGTTTAGCTTTATCGCAAATTACACCTTTTTTTTGTGGCTTAATATTTTTCATTGTGTTAACAGAAATAAACAATAAGAAATACCCTCTAAGATTAATATATAACGGCTTAATTGTCCTCTCAGTTATCACTATATTAGCTTTTTTTCTGTTGGAATTATGCCCAGAACTAAAAACAACTTCAATTTTTAATATTTTATTTCCCCATCCACAGAACGGCTATTTTGGTTTTAGACCTTTTGGAAATATAAGAGTACCTAATATATATTTTCGCGCTACTTTATTTATGGTACCAGCGTTTATTTATTTTTTATTTAATAGAGAATTTATAAAAAGTATTATATTATTTACGGGATTACTGGTTTCATTTTCTAAAGCAGGTATTCTTATTGCTTTATTATTTCTTATTATATTTATTGCTTGGAACCATTCTATTCAGAAGTATAAGAAATGCTTATTTTTTCTATTAATTATATTATTACTATCAATTTTGAGCTATACTATCCCGTTATTTGGGAATGAAATTATTAATGTTATAAGCGGTAAGCATGAAACTATTGCTATTCGTTCAGAGCATCTGAAATCAGTTATAGCCTTATTTGAAAACCATCCATCTTATTTTATTATTGGGCAAGGAACCGGTACACAATTTTTTTCAACTGCAGTTAATAGAGAAATATCTAACATAGAAATTGACCATGTTAATGCAATACGAAAATTTGGCCTAATTTGGTTTTTGATTATTTGCAGCATTATTTATTATATTTCTTATCGTTTGATAACTAATAAGGATAGAGAGTTGAAAGCAGTAGGGTTCGCTCTAATTGGGCTTTTTTTGGCAGTTGGCACTAATCCAGTTTTTATTAATCCGCTCTTTTTTATGATTTTATTCGCATCTTATTTTATATTAGAGGGTGATAGTTCATGACTCAAAAAGTAAACATTTTGCTATCAACTTATAATGGTGAAAGATTCTTAGTTAAACAATTAGATAGCATTTTATCTCAAACTTATAAGAATATTGTTATCCATGTAAGAGATGATGGTTCTTCTGACAAAACTAAAGAGATATTATTGAATTATGCTTTAAAGTATCCGAAATATTTCAAAGTTGATTTTGGTAATAATTTAGGAGTCATAAAGAGTTTTTTCGAATTAATATGTAATTCAGATAAAACATGTGATTATTTTGCTCTTTGCGATCAGGATGATGTATGGAAAAAAGATAAAATATCTAATGCAATTGCAGCAATTAAAGATTATTCATTATACCCCGCTATGTATTGCTCTAATTATACTCTTGTTGATGAGAATTCAAATATTATTAGATACAAGAAAAGGAATGTCGTTAAACCGTCTTTTTGCAATGCTCTTGTAGAGAATATTGCAACAGGTTGTACAATTGTGGTTAACAAACATGCCAGAGAATTAATTATAAAGCGGGTGCCAAAAAAAGCTTTAATGCATGATTGGTGGTTTTATTTAGTTGTTTCTGCCTTTGGAACTATAATTTATGATAGTGACGAGTCCATGTTTTATCGCCAGCATTCATCAAATGTAGTAGGCGTTAAAAGCAATTTATTAGATAAATGGATATCGAGAGTTAAGAGGTTTAAAGCACGGCAAGGAATGCCTTATGTAACTGAACAGGCTGAAGAGTTTAGAATTATATTTGGTGACTTATTGAGTTTAAGAAAAAAAGAAGTATTGGATCGTTTTTTAGATGAGAGAATTAGCTTTTGGGGAAGATTAGTTTATGCGGTTAAGAGTGAGTCTTATAGACAAACATTCATAGATAATATTATTTTCAAAATATTAATTATATTGAATTGCATTTAATTATTTAGCTGTTCTTGGAGGTATTAAAATTGAGCAGAATACTTTTTGTGGCAACTGTAGCATCCCATATAAAAGCATTTCATTTACCATATATAAATATGTTACAAAGGCAAGGACATGAGGTTGAGGTGGCATGTAGTACTAATGTATCTCTTAATGAATTAAGAAACGTCTGGAATATTCATTTTTCGAGATCACCTTATAGTCTAAATAATATAAAAGCCTATTTAATAATGCGAAAGCTCTTAAAAAATAGGGGATATGATCTCATCCATACACATACTCCTGTTGCGTCTTTTATAACTCGGTTTGCTGCACGTAATTTAGGAGTTCCCGTATTGTATACAGCTCATGGGTTTCACTTTTATAAAGGGGCGCCATTACGTAATTGGTTTATATATTATATGACAGAACGCTTAGCCGCTAAGTGGACAGCGGGTTTGATTGTAATGAATCAAGAAGATCTTGAGGCAGGTAAGAAAATGGGTTTAGTCGAGGGTGAAAACCTTTTTTTTGTACATGGAGTTGGTGTTGACCTAAATAAATATCAACAAAGAAATTATAATGTGAGAGAGAAATTGGGTTTGTCAGATAAAGCAAATGTAGTTGTCTGTGTTGCTGAATTTGTCCCAAATAAGAATCATATTCAATTAATCAAGGCATGGAAATATGTATGTGATAGAGAGCCGGATAGTGTTCTCTTACTGGTTGGAAAAGGTAAAATATTAGACAAGATTAGAAGAGCAGTTTTGAATTTAGATATTACTAAAAATGTTTACTTTCTAGGTTATCGTAATGATGTTCCACAAATACTGTCTGCATCAAATATATTTGTACTATGTTCCTATAGAGAAGGACTTCCTCGAGCAGTTATGGAAGCAATGGCTGTCGGGAAGCCCGTAGTAGCGACTAATGTCAGAGGAAACTGTGATTTGGTAGAAGATGGAGTGAATGGATACTTAGTTCATTTGGGAAATCCATATTCACTGGCGGATGCTATTTTGAAACTAGTTCGAAATCCAGAGTTAGCACAGCAATTTGGTAAAGCTGGGAGAAAAAAAATTGAGGATTATTCACTTCAGAATGTAATAAATGAAATGGACAATATTTATACAAATTTTTGATATCGAAGTATAGTTTTAAATATTGCAAAATCTGTTTCTTATCATTCCTAGTAGGAGGAGTTTTGATGTCAACAAATTCAAAAGGTATAGTTTTAGCAGGAGGATCCGGTACTCGACTTTACCCACTAACAATAGTAACAAGTAAACAACTACTTCCTGTATATGATAAGCCAATGATCTATTATCCGTTATCGATATTAATGTTAGCTGGTATCAGAGATATTCTGATTATCTCAACCCCTACGGATCTTTCCAACTTTGAAAAATTGCTTGGTGATGGTAGTGGATTTGGCATTAGTCTATCTTATGCAGAACAGCCATCACCAGATGGACTTGCCCAGGCATTTATCATAGGAGAAGAATTTATAGGTGATGATGACTGTGCAATGATACTTGGAGACAACATTTTTTATGGGAATAACTTAACCAAGTTATTAATTGAGGCGAAAGAAAATAAAGGCAGAGCCACAGTGTTTGGATATTATGTAGATGACCCTGGACGATTTGGTGTTGTAGAGTTTGATAAGGATGGTAGGGTTTTATCGGTTGAAGAAAAACCTGAAGATCCAAAGTCAAATTATGCTATTACAGGCCTCTATTTTTACGATAATCGTGTAGTGAAATATGCAAAATCGTTAAAACCCAGCGCAAGAGGTGAACTAGAAATCACAGATCTCAATAGAGTTTATCTTGAACAAGGAGATCTTGATGTAAAGCTTTTAGGAAGAGGTTTTGCTTGGCTTGATACCGGTACGATGGACACCCTTGTTGATGCTGCAGAGTTTGTGCGAATGATCGAAAAGAGACAAGGCATCAAAATATCAGCTTTAGAGGAAATTGCTTATCGCAATAATTGGATTGATAAAGAAACTTTGCTGGCATCAGCTGAAAAATACGGTAAATCTCCATATGGTGAACACTTAAGAAAAGTAGCTGAAGGAAGATTTCGTTATTAATACTTGTGAGGTGTAAAGAAATGAAAATCATTAAGACAGGTTTGGACGATGTTCACATACTGGAACCTAAAGTATTCGGCGATCATAGGGGATGGTTTATGGAAACCTACTCAATACAAAAGTTTGAAGAGTTAGGTATAGATATTCTGTTTGTTCAAGACAATCATTCCTTTTCTGCCCAAAAAGGTACCCTGCGAGGACTTCATTTTCAGATAAACCCGAAAGCACAAACCAAACTAGTAAGATGCACTAAGGGAAAAATTCTTGATGTGGCAGTTGATATTAGAAAAGGGTCACCAACTTATAAAAAATGGGTGGCAGTAGAATTGACAGATGAAAATAAAAAGCAGCTTCTTATACCCAAAGGATTTGC
>DIQC01000022.1:0-4524 GCA_002426495.1 Thermacetogenium sp. UBA5472 | reverse complement strand
TTGAAGTGCAATACAAAGTAGATGAGTATTATGCACCAGATTGTGACAGAAGTATTCGTTTCGACGATCCGGAAATAGGTGTTGATTGGGGAATTCGTAATCCTATCTTATCAGAAAAAGATGTCAAAGCACCACTGCTTAAAGATAGTGATAGCAATTTTACTTATTAATGGAGGCGAGGAGTAGAATAATGAATGTTTTAGTGACTGGTGGGGCAGGTTTTATCGGAAGTAATTTTATTTTTTACATGCTTAATAAATATTCAGATTACAGGATCGTGTGTTTGGATCTTCTAACTTATGCAGGAAATCTTTCTACATTACAACCAGTAATGAATAATCCAAGGTTCAGATTTATTAAAGGAGATATAGCAAATAAAGAATTAGTAGCTAATCTTTTTAAAGAAGAAAGATTTGACTGCGTTGTAAATTTTGCGGCAGAATCACATGTAGATAGATCAATTGAAGACCCAAGTATTTTTCTTAAAACAAATATATTAGGTACTCAAGTATTGATGGATGCATCTAGAACTTATGGCGTGAAGAGGTTTCATCAAGTATCAACAGATGAGGTTTATGGTGATTTACCGCTAGACAGACCAGATTTATTTTTCACTGAAAAAACACCCATTCATACATCATCACCATACTCAGCATCTAAAGCTGCTGCTGACCTGTTAGTGCAGGCTTATAATCGGACATTTCAATTACCGATTACAATTTCCAGGTGTTCGAATAACTATGGACCATATCAATTTCCAGAGAAATTAATTCCACTTATGATTTCTAGAGCATTAAAGGATGATTCTCTCCCTGTATACGGAAAAGGACAAAATGTTAGAGACTGGTTGTATGTAGAAGATCACTGCATTGCAATTGATTTGATTCTTCAAAAAGGAAAAGACGGCGAAGTATATAATATTGGTGGCCACAACGAAAGAACAAACCTCGAAGTTGTGAAGACCATTCTGAAAGAATTAGACAAGCCAGCGTCTTTAATTACATATGTTAAAGATAGAGCTGGTCACGATATGAGATATGCGATAGATCCTTCAAAAACAAAAAGAGAACTCGGCTGGGAGCCTACCACATCATTTGATGAGGGAATAAAGCAAACAATAAAATGGTATTTGGATAATCGTTCTTGGTGGGAAAACATTATAAATGGCGATTACCAAAAATATTATATGAGAATGTATGGAAGTAGAGAAGGTGAAACTGCATGAGAGTTTTAGTAACAGGTGCTGATGGCCAACTTGGGTATGATATGGTCAAAAGATTAAATGAGAATAGTATTGAATGTCTAGGGACCAGCATAAATGAACTTGATATAACAAACGAAGCCCAAACAAATAAGTTAATTACTAATTATAATCCGGATGTTGTCGTGCATTGTGCTGCCTATACTGCAGTTGATAAGGCAGAGGATGAAAGAGAACTCTGTTATGACGCTAATGTGCTAGGGACAAGGTATGTAGCAGCAGCCTGCAAACAAATTGATGCAAAAATGGTTTATATCAGTACAGATTATGTTTTTGATGGAGAAGGAGAGCAACCTTTTGAAGTAACAGATAAGCCAAATCCCATTAACTATTATGGGAAAACAAAGTATGAAGGAGAACTAGAAGTTCAAAATATCTTAGATAAATTCTTTATTATCCGCATATCATGGGTGTTTGGGCAAAACGGCAACAACTTTGTTAAGACGATGCTCAGATTAGCAAAAGAACGAGATGAAATATCTGTTGTTGCCGACCAAATTGGGTCTCCTACATATACTTATGATTTGTCTGGGTTAATTGTAGATATGATTCAAACAGACAAATATGGTATTTATCACGCGACTAATGAGGGATATTGTAGTTGGTATGAATTTGCTTGTGAGATTTTTAAGCAGGCCGGTGTTAATGTAAAAGTTAATCCGATTAGAACCGAAGGTTATCCTACGAGAGCAAGAAGGCCAAAGAATTCTAGGCTGTCGAAAAGAAAGTTATTGCAACTAGGTTTTAGAGGTTTGAACGAATGGAGAAAGGCTTTGCATGAGATTCTAATATTATTAAATATAGGTTAGAAATATCTAAATATCTTCGTGATCCCGAGATGATTACGCATGATTACCAATTACTAATGTATTAGACACACGTATCAGAAATGTACGTGAAATATATTTTTGTATATATATTTTTGTATAATTAGCATGCTGATAGTTTAAAATTATAACAATGAATGAATAGGAGATAGGCTTATGCTCAGTGAAGCGCGAGCGAGTAATGAAAAAAAAGTACTTATAGTTACACGCGACTTTCTACCATATTATCCCTCCCTGGGTGGGGTCATAAGGGTTCTGAAAATGGCTGAGTTTCTTACTAATGTGGGTATTAAAGTGTACATATTAACAGCACGTGGAGAGGAAATTAGCTACTTTGGATATAAAGACTTAGTAAATAAATTAAATATTACATATATTGATGATCCATTACAAAGATATAACGATAAAAAGATGAAATCAGTTTCAAATATAGAAATTAATAAAAATAATAACATAATAAACTTATGTAAAAGAATTATTAACGATCTGATAATACCAGATAAAGGTTTATTTTTTGTAAGCAGATATGTTAAAGCGGGATTAAGGATAATTAAAGAACATGGCATCAAAAATGTAATAGTTACGTCACCTCCACACAGTACTCAGATTATAGGTTTTAAATTAAAGAAAACACTGAAGAGTAATATTAACTATATTGTTGATTATAGAGATAGTTGGAATACGACGAATATATTTAGTAAGAAGCTCTTGTTGACACAGTGTTTTAGTAAAAAGTTGGAACATAACATCTTAAAGTGTGCAGATAAATTTATTTATGTTTCTAGACCTATTTTAAATAAAATCTGTGCTATGTATTATGATCTTTCTGATAAGGCAGTCCTTATAATGAATGGTTTTGATATTAACATGTCTTTAGACATTGTGCCAAATAATAATGAATGCTATGTGGATAGAAAAAAACTCAAAATAGGTTACTTCGGAAGTCTTAGTTCCAATAAAAACAGCTTTAGAAATCCGGAACGGCTGTTTAATGCATTAATAAAATTACCAGAATATAATAGTAAAATAAAATTCATAATATATGGAGCAGTTGATATTAGCAAAAAATGGAAAGATAAGTTAAGTGAGATAATTGAAATTCATGATAATGTTTCTCATCAAGAGGCAATACAACTAATGCGCAATATGGACTTATTAATGATATTACATTCACAGGAGAATGGTGCAGATGAAGTGATAACAGGTAAGTTGTTCGATTACTTGCTTGCAGAGAAACCTATTATTGTGGTTGGACCAAAAAATATGGAAGCAGTGCGATTGACGAAAGAACGCCACTTAGGGTATTGTGCAGATGATGAAGGGGATGTATTATTAATGCTTAATCGCGTATATGAAGATTGGAAAAATGATATGCTGATTTCTTATTCATTAAACGATGTACAAGACTTCAGTAGACAACATCAGTATAAAAAAATATTAGATCTTTTAAGATAATTTAATGTTCTATTGCTATGTCGATAAAGACTTGGAAATAATCGTGTTAATATGTCGTTATCAAATAGAATTTGGTGTTATTTTATTAGAATAAATTATTTGCGACAATTTTGTTAATCTCTTAAAATGAGTAGCAATTGAACAATGCGGAAAAACTTCATATATCAAGCAATAGCAATATAGTAAAAACCATAAAATAAACAGCATTTCGAAGAAGGTGAGAAATTGAAGATCATCACAGTACTCGGTGCCAGGCCGCAGTTTATCAAAGCAGCGCTGGTTTCTAGAGAACTCCGCAAAGAACATCAGGAGATCATCATTCACACTGGACAGCATTATAACCGTGAGCTTTCAGATATTTTCTTTGATGAAATGAACATACCCCAACCGGATTATAACTTAGGGATTGGGTCTGATACCCACGCCCGGCAAACCGGCCAGATGATGATTGAACTAGAGGCATTGTTTCTTGAAGAGAAACCAGATATTGTACTGGTTTACGGAGACACAAACTCCACGCTGGCAGCAGCTCTTGCGGCAGTTAAGCTGCACATCCCAGTTGCCCATGTAGAAGCGGGGCCCAGGATGTACGACAAAACGATACCCGAAGAAGCAAACAGAGTGGTCACAGACCACATCTCAAGTATGCTCTTTGCCCCTACCCCCCTATGCTTAGATAACCTGCATCGGGAAGGGCTGACCAAGGGGGTATATTTAACGGGAGATGTTATGCTGGACTGCTTTTTACACTTTTCCAAGGAAGCGGAAAAACGAATCAGGATACTGGATGAACTGGATATAAAACAAGGCAGCTACCTGCTGGCAACTGTGCACAGAGCAAGCAACACAGACAAGAAAACAAACCTGCAGGAAATCTGCAAAGCATTTATGGAACTTGCAAAAGATATAGGACTGGTCTTCCCTGTTCACCCGCGAACTGAGAAGTATCTGAAGCAGTATGACCTATACCAAACACTTGCA
>DIQC01000038.1:1464-29845 GCA_002426495.1 Thermacetogenium sp. UBA5472 | reverse complement strand
AAAGAAGGGTGCGGAAGATGGGTTAGAATGGCAGCACACCCCCTAAATAAAAACAGTTTAATAAAATATAAACCCCCAGTTTCTCCTGGGGGCATAGTGTTAACTGGGAGCCCCTGCTTGGGCACCACCTATCCTGGGAAGCAGGGGCTTTAGAGTTTTCAGGATTTGAAGATAATTGCAATTTCTTTTTCTCGTAGTTTCAAAAGTTTTTCAATAGTATTACTTATTTTTGTTATTTCCTTACTATACCCTTTACTCTTGTTTTCTTCTTCATCTCGTAAAGCCTTTAGAAGATTACAGTATGCCTTCGCTTGCGAGAATATACCCTCTTTTTGCAATTGTTCAGGAGTTTTATCCTTATGCTGGACAATAAAGTTATCGACAAAAGCTAATATATCCATTCGCCCTACCACCACCTCAAAATTTATCATCGTTTCTAACTTACCATTGTAGTAGATTCCCATATAAGAAAAAAAGCCACGGGCTTAACTTAATACGTACAACTTGTTGCTTTTTGATCATATAGAAGATAATTATTACACGGCTTCCCCATGCTTGTGGCCATCTACCTGTTGGTAAGGGCGGAGCGCAAGCTGGATGCTCTCACTGCGGCAATCACCCGCCTGGAGCAGGTGCTGTCTATTTACCTGTACCCGCCGGAGATAGGTGCCAAGACTGGGGAACGGGAATCAGGGGTCGCTCATTAATTATACATTGATACGTGTGATTAGGGATATTTAAGGAGGGATTTTTATGTCTGCACGGAAGTGGACATATATCATCATTCACCATACAGGTGCTGAGGAATGGGATGCCGCCCAGGTGCGCCGCTATCACCTTTCTCTGGGCTGGCGGGATGTGGGCTATCATTATGTCGTTGAAAGGGATGGCCGGGTTGTTCAGGGAAGGGGCCTGGATCTGGTAGGGGCACACTGTAAGGCTTCCAGCATGAATTATAAGGGGATCGGGATTGCTGTGATCGGGAATCTGGAGAACCACTCTATACTGCCCGCTCAAGGGAAGGCTGTGGTGCAGCTGGTGCGGGATTTGATGGGGCGTTTTCCGATCCCTTTGTCTAATGTTTTGGGGCATAAAGAGGTGCCAGGAGCAGCCACTGCCTGTCCGGGGCGGCATTTTTCCATGGCTTCACTGCGCTCTGCTGTGAAGAGTGGTGGAGGGGGCGGTGTTGGCGGAGGTGATGGCGGAGGTGGTACCGGTGGTGGCGGTATTGGCGGTGAGCCGATCTACCGGGTTCAGGTAGGAGCCTATAAAATCCGGAAAAATGCGGAAAATATGGCAGCCAGGTTGAAAGAGGCCGGATTTCCTGTGATTATCAAGGAGGGAACTACCAATTACTCGGCTTGACCAGGAACGCCTGTTCGTATAGAATATGGGTTGTAAGGAGGTGGAATCCATTGGCAAGAATTCAATTCGCTGACTTTTGGCCACAGCTGATGGGCCTTGTCCCTGCTTACTCCAGGGATGGGGTTAACGGTACCAGCATCCTCCTAGAAAATAATCCTACTATATTCAGTGAATTCAAAACCAAAACACTGCTGGCACAGCTGACACGTACCTTTTTGATGGAACCGCGGGTGGTTCAGGCGGCCTTTTCCAATGTCTGTGGGCGGAAGTACAATGTACCTATCGCTCTCCGGCGCGGCCTGGTGATGATACCTGTGCGTGCACGGACTGCACGTGTAAAGGATGACGGCACCCGCGCCTATCTGGTCAAGGACAAGATCCGTAAGTATCTGCCTGAGGACAAGCAGTCCAAACAGAGCAGCACACGCTTTATATTTGTGAATGGCACCACTCTGGATGTGCCCCACCGCTATTCCAGCATGCGGGGGTTGATGATGGCAGCAGAACTTGTGGAGCAGGAAGCAGCCAAACTGATCGGATACATGATCGACAGGACAGGTTGTGAAGTCAGAGAAGACCCAGAGAGCTTCTGCTGCAAGAAGTGCCCCCAGAAGGATGAGTGCTATCCGGAGGAGTAGGGCGGGGCTGGACCAATCAAGGGGACGGTTCTGGTGATGGGTCGTGGTACAAGAGGTAATTGGTGCTGGTGACTTGGCTGGCACCGTTTATAAATATATGGCAGAGTGGAGAAACCCTGGGAAGAGGGTTTCTCTTTTTTGCGTGGTAAATCAGGGGGACGGTTCTTGTGATGGGTCGTGGTACAAAGTCATCGGGGCCCTCGGGGATCCCATCGGAGAGACGGTTCCGGTGATTGGCCAGGTCAACATAAAGGGAACGGTTCAAGGTAATGGTGGATGGCATTTATTATGTTAACTTTGGTGCCTGGCACCATTTATGCACCGTTTATGCAGTTTATTCATTCAATTATACAGTTCAGTGTGGATCTGATACTGGGCGGGCGATCGGCTTCGCCGGTGTGGAACGGTTAATGCCTGTCACCGTTTTGGAAATGTGGCAAGGGAAACGTCCCCGCGCCACGCCGCGCCACCGGCGCGGCCTGTGCCGCGTCTGTACTCGCTTGGTGTGCATCCTACATGCTTTTTGAATATGGTGCTGAAGTATTTGGGATCTTGGTACCCAACTTTTTTACCTATGTCTGAGATGGAATGATTGCTTTCTTTGAGAAATGTTTTTGCTTTTTCCAGTCTTGTCTGGGTCAGGTAATCAATAAAATTAACTTTCATCATCTGTTTGAAGACTCGACTCAGGTAGCAGGAGCTAAAATAGACGGCCTCTGCTGTATCTTCCAAGGTGAGGTCTTTATAGTAGTTTTGGTGGATGTATTCAACTACTTTTTTCATGGTTTTTTCCTGCCGCTGGCTGCGGCTTTCCCGTATTAATCCTATCAGCTGTTCTACTTTGGTCTCCATCCACTCTCGCAGTTCATACAAATTCTCTTTGCTCTCCAGTTCTTGAGCGCAGGTCAAATCCAATTTACTGACTTGGTCTGGATCTGCCCCACTTTCGATTGCCTGATGGGATAGAACAAGCAGTAGTTGGAGCAGCCTTGTTTTGAGCAGCAGTGGATTGTTGTTTGTTTTGGAAAGCAATTCATCAAGCAGCACTTTTAGCTGCTGCATAGCATGATCCCTGTCTGCGATGCGAAAACTGGTGATCAGCTTCTTCTCCGCTGTATAGGGGTAGGAGTGAATGCGCTCATCATAAGGGATCACATCATCGATATGTATAACCTGATTGCCGTCTGTGTAGAACTTGTATTCAAGCGCTCTTAGTGCATCTTCATAGGAGAAATGCAGGTGTTCGATATCACGGTAAACCCTTCCAATCCCGAGGGTAACTGTGGTGTTTATAAAGGGATCTCTTTCGATCTCTTTTCTTATGGTTTCCGCAAGGCGTTCAGCACGCCTGCGAATTTTTTCCGGTGGCTCTTCAACCCTGCAAGGCCCAAGGAGGATAACGAATTTATCCTCTTGCGAGGGAATGCAGATGCTCTGCGGCCATTCCCTGGCAGCTTCTGTGATTCTCTCAAATATTTTTTGTTTAAGAACCTGGCGCTGAATTTCCTTCTTATCACTGGTTTGCTGCACAAAGTTATCTATATTGGCAACAAGCACTACTTGGGGAAGCTGTTTGATTCCTAGAAATTCTGCCCTCTCATTGATCTTTGCCGTAGGTTTGATATTTCCAGCCAGCAGTTCAAATATAAAGCCGATTTTTATATAAGGCATCATGTCCTGGAGGGCTTCCCGCAGCTCTTCTTCTTCTGCCTTTCTCTTCCTTTCATTTTCCAGTTCTTCTAGCTGCCTGTCGATGACAGCAAGCATATCCCCTCGCTGTACCGGTTTCAAGAGATAGTTCACAGCCCTCAACTGTATTGCCTCATGGGCATAGGCAAAGTCATCATAGGCAGAGATTAAAATTATTTTGACCTCAGGAAGGAATTTTTTGATGGCCTTGCTCGCCATTATCCCATCGAGCCCAGGCATTTTTACATCCATCAGAATAATGTCTGGCCGCGTTTTCCAGGCGAGTTCTACCGCCTCTCTGCCGTTTTTCGCCTCTCCTGCTACACAGATGCGATCCGACAGATACCTTTCCAACACCATCTTCCATCCTTTTCTTTCCAGCGCCTCATCATCTACAATCATAATTGAATACACTGTTATCACCCATTCTGGTTGATATAGGTAAAATTTATTCTCACTAAAGTGCCTTCATTTTCACTGCTTTCAATATCCAATCCATAGTCAGACCCGAAGTAATGCTGGAGACGCTGGTGAACATGGGCAAGGCCAAGGCCTGTAGTATGGCCCCGTCCTGAGCTGTTAATATTGAGCTGGGAGATCCCTTCTAGTTTGCCGGAGGGAATACCGACACCATTATCCCTTATTTCAAAGACAACTTTCTGCTTTTCCTGCCTGCCGTGGATCTTGATCTCCCCTTTTCCTTCAAGAGGTTCGATACCGTGCAGAACTGCATTCTCCACCAGCGGCTGCAAGGCCAAACAAGGGATGCGTGCCTCTTTTATATCTTCTTTAATCTGAAAATCCACTGCAAGGCGATCGGAAAAACGCACCTGCTGGACGAAGAGATAGTCCTGCAGCATTTTGATTTCCTGAGCAACGGTAACCGTTCCCTTGAAATTCTGCAGAATATAGCGAAGAATCCGGGCAAGAGCATAGGACAGTTTTTCCGTTTGCTCTGCCCCTTCCACCATTGCCATTCTGGCCAGGCTGTTCAGGCTGTTGAACAAAAAGTGGGGGTTAACCTGTGACTGAAGTGAACGGTAGTCTGCCTCATAAAGGGCTCCTTTGAGCTCATCCTGAAACTTCAGCGACCTGATCAGGCTTTCTTTTTGTTCTTCAACTTGCTGCTGCAGCTGCTGCTCCCTCACCCTTTCCTGCACCAGTTCTATGAAAACCTGGAGAATAGGGAGCATTTTTTCGGTCGGCAGTGGGGGTGTTCCCGCCTCATCAATACCCGGCTCATTTATACAAGCACAAATTGATCCAGGCATTTTACTGGGGGAATTCTCCTTTAATGTAACACTCTCCTCTATAAAGGGGCCTAAGACAATCTTCGCCAGTGCTTTGCCGTCAAATTCCACTGCCGCCTCTATCTTCAATAATCCGCAGGGGCAAGTTAAGAGCCCGGTATTTTCAACACAATGCAGCTGCCGCCATTCTGGGCAGTTGAGGCATTTATTCGGAGTCTCCCCTTCCTCCTTTATAGCAGCATTTCCCGAGGCATCCAGAAAAGTTGGTTCTACTTCAAACAGCGTCTTCAATCTTTCCTGGTATTCTGCATTCAAGATATCGGGCAGTTGAGCATGTGCATCCTTTTTGCTTTTTGTTTGCAGCAGCTTTCTTGCTGCACTGGCGACACTAGTACCGTACTTAACATACGCATCTGCCCCAACCTTATCGGAAATGCTCTGTGTAATGGGGCCTCCCCCGATGATGATTTTCACCTGATCCCGGAAGCCGGCTTCTTTTACAGCTTTGATGACATCCTCAATGTTGAACATTGTCACTGTGAGCAGTGCAGAGATGCAGACAAGTTCTGGATGGAATTTGGCGATGGCCTCAACAAACTGAGTTGGGGAAACATCGACACCAAGGTCTATAACTTCATACCCGGCCCCTTCCAAGGTGAGGGCGACAATGTTCTTACCCAGGTCGTGGATGTCTCCTTCAACTGTACCGACGATAACCCTGCCTTGGTAATCGATTATTCTTTCTTCAGATAATCCTTCCAGCAGCTTGATTCCGGTTTGCATTGCATCCGCTGCTGTAATGACATCCATTACATAGAATTCGCCATTCTGGAATTTAACGCTGACTGTTTCCATCCCTGGGATTAAGCTCTCTTTAATAATGTCAGCAGGAGCAACCCCTCCATCTACAGCCTGCTCAATCAACTGTTTGACACCAAAAGAATCCCCTTTAATCAATGTTTCGGCAATTGTCTTGAATGTGTTTTTACTCAAACTGAAGCCTCCATTTCCCGCTGTTCCCCGCTTCTAGTAAAGTAAAATAATCAGCCCCTGCCAGAATAGGTAAATCCCGGCGATATAAATATAATATATCACCGGGATTCCAATCAATATTAATAACTAACTAGAAACAGAACAAACGAGAGAACAAGATCTTCGGAAATGTTCCATTTTTGTGCCATAGCTGCAGCTGCTGCGCTCTCATCTCCAGTATCTTCTAAGAGTTTATAGTATTCGGATACAACCGGCGGTAATTTTTCAGTCACGCTGCTCATCCTCCTTTTTCTTGATTACCTCCTGATTACTTAAAGAGAAATGATCCATATTAAATTTATCCAGCTCTCTGCAGTCTTTGATTGTTAGTCTGAGGCCGGAGCCTGCTTTGAATCCCCAGCCACCTGGAATTCTGCAAATATTTTTACAGCTAAATATGATAGTAATTAATATTGGCCGTATTTCACCACAGCATCACACCAGTATCTCACACATTTGGGATTTACATTTTCACCAAAAATCTTATCGGCCGACATTATAAAGCCTCCACCTGGCGCAGCTTCATCGATCAATTTCTTGGTATAATCTTCGATTTTTTCTTTTGTACCATAGACGAGCAGTTCATAGGGGAGGTTGCCCATCAAGCAGACTGTATCTCCAATTTCTTTTTTAGCTTCTTTCATATCCATTGTTTCGAATTCTACTATTACTTTCCCTTTTGGTAGTTCTTTCAGATAATGTAGGTGTGGTGTCCAGTTCGATTCACAATAGATGATCACGCCATAACCCAAATCGGTCAGTGTATCAATAAGCTTTTTAAATGTCGGCCAATAAAACTCTTTGAAATATTTTGGTGAAATAAATGGTGCAAAATGCAGTGGAATGAATATTGGTGTTGAAAGATTTGGCTGGGTTCCTGTAGTTGCCCATTTGATCATATAGGGAAGCAGAGCTTCACATGCCTGTTTTACAGTCTCCTTCGGCAGTTTCAGGAGATCCATGGACAATTCCTTGAAACCGCGCAGGTGATCCATCAGGAAATCAATGGGGGTTTCTGTAAAACCGCCAGCGAGCACCGGCATTCCGAATTTATCTTTCCATTCGGCACCTTTTGCACCCCAGTAGCCGAGCCAGCCTAGATACTCCTGGAATGCCTTACCGAAAGCCATCGCGTTTGTAGGATAAGGTTTTGCTAATTCCCTGCAGCGCCGTGGTAAGATTTTCTCCAACATAAATTTATAAGGATCTGCAATAAGTTCACCATACTCATCCTCAGACATGCAGGAAACCTGATTCCACTGGTGCATTTTTTGATCAGCACCATCTTTTCCGGCAAGTGTAAACTGAGTGATTCCGGCAAATTCGAACATAGGGCCGGACCATACGCAGTAGGGAGCATATGCAGCGTCCCACTCCGGAAAATCTACAAAAATTTTTTCCCATGCTTTTGCCAGCAGAGAGTAGTCATAGGTAACATCGGCAACAGAATGCCCGGCATAGGGGCCTGCCCAATAACCTTCTTCTGGCGGAATCAGAGGAACACGATCTGGTTCTTGCAGCTGCATTGCCTTAACTATGCGGTTTACCCGTTCTTCGTATAATATTTGGTTCTTATTTTCTGTCATGTCCAAAACTACCTCCCTTCCCCATTCATTAATTCCTTACAAAGCTTTACACCCTCAGCAGCACTTCTGCTTGCAGCATCAGCACCTGACCATTTCTTAAGATCTTCACTTACCGGTGCACCACCGATAACGATTTTTACCTGATCGCGGACTCCTGCCTCATTAATTTTGAGAATTGTATTTTCTATAGAGTCAAAGGCTGATGTGAGTAAGCAGCTCAATCCGACAATATCCGGTTTTTCGTTTTTGATGGCATCAATAATTGCTTCAGGGGCAACATCTACTCCTAGGTCGTGGACAGCAAAGCCATTGGCCTCCGCAAACCCCTTAAATACATTTTTCCCAATATCATGGATATCATCTTTAACAGTAGCAAGCACAATTTTTCCAACAGTATTTGCATCAGCTTCTGCTAGAACAGGTCGGATAATTTCGAGGACAGAATTAAAGATCTCTCCGGCCATAATTAATTCGGGAAGGTAGTATTCCCCCTCGCTGAACTTTATGCCAATTACTTCCATGCCTTGTCTGCATTTTTCAATGACCTCTTCAACCAGTATCCCTTGTGCGAGCTCGTCCTTCACCATACTAGGAACACTTTCATGATCTAATTCCACAACTGCTTTTGTTAATTCATACATTTGGTTAACCCCCTCGTATTAATCTCTTATTGGTTTCGTATTGATAATGGTCACTGCATTACTTCTCGCAATATTACTTCTCGTAACATTGCTGGTAGAGTATCGAGTCTGTTGGCGAAAAATGTTGGTGGATCTTTTTGTGAACCTGTTATCGCATTTTTCCGGCATATCTGTTGGTGAATCTATTGCTGAATCTATTGGCGGAACTGATAGTATATTTTTCTGTGTAATCTACTGACAGATCTTGTGGCTTATTTTTTGACGGAACTGTTGGCGGAGCTGTTAGTGAGTTTATTGCCGAATTAATTAGTGAGTTTTTTGGTGAATTTGTTAGTGAATATATCAACATGTTTATTAGCAGATCTTTTGTGATTTTGATGGCAAGTCTTTTTGTAAAAATAGTAGTATGTATTATTGGTCTAGATATAGCTTTAGATTTAGATAAGATTGTAGGTATGGTTTTAGATATAGCGTTCGGTTAGTGTTCGGTATAACGTTAGATACAATAAATGGGTCGAAAGATTAAAAATGGGTCAAGATAAAGGTATAACTAGAAGCTAGCACATGCATTACTTTAGATTCCCATACTAAACATCACCGGTGTACATCTACTATTATGTTATATTGGACATAAATCGACAATTCTAAATTATTGCGCTAACAGGGAGACTTTTGCGAGGAGTTGAACGCGGTTGGACGCGACGCAATCAATCAGAGAAATGCCAATCAGAGGTACCAATCAGGGAGACGGACCAATCAGGGGGACGGTTCTGGTGATGGGTCATGGTACAAGCGGTGATTGGTGCCGGAAGCACCCGCATGACGTGGGAACGATCCTTTTGTCACGATTAGTGGGATGGCGGGGCCAATTGGGGAAACGTCCGGTAATGGGAGTTCGGCCCTCATCAGTGTTATTTTGGTGCCTGGCACCGTTATCCTGGGCTGCCTATTTTAAGTAATGACAGGCAATCTGTTTGTCTCCCAGTAGCGCTGCCGCTGCCCGCTGTGTCGCCTTGGTGCCTAGCACCATTTATGCAGTTTATTCATTCGATTATACGGTTCAGTGTGGATCTGATACATGGGCGGGCGATCGGCTTCGCCGGAGAGAACGCAACGGGGACGGTTCTCTTTGCATCTGCACCATTTATGCACGGGGGGGGTGTGGCAAATGAAACGTCCTCATGCCACACCCGTAACTGGCACCACCTGGGCACCATCAAGCAAGCCTGGCACCTTCAATACCCTAAAACATTCCAATTGATATCCAATATGGGATAGCAATAAGCATTGTAAGCATACTTACCACAAAATATACAATACCGTATTGCCCTAAATGCTTTGACGTCCAGCCTTTACCTTTCATATTTGCTTCGCCAACCAAAGCAAACATATTTTGATAGCTCATAAAGAAGGCGTTAATTGCAATGCACATAAGTGGTATCCAAATAAGCGAATCGATACCGTAAACTTTGTCAATCTGAGGAATGACAGCAGTTATTATGGCCATTGTTGGAATAAAAATAGCAATGTCTACAAATCTCCATATGAACATTATAAGCAAGACTGCAAATACGAACAGCCATGGACTGCTAGTTATAGGCGCAACAGCGTTTACCAGAATTGATGATATCCACTCTGAAACACCTGTTGCAGCAAAGACTGAGCCAAATCCCATAGCAGTGCCGACAAAAACAATCAGATCCCAGTTGATCCCTGAACTGATCTCATTAACTTTAATTATTCCTGATGCTGTCAACAGGAACCATGCCGTCAAGCAAACTGCAGCATCACTAATACCATGGAGTGAACTCGTTACAAACATCAAAAAGGTACCAATCAGTATTGCTGCAGTTATTTTCTCCTGTTTGCTCATCGGCCCAAGCTTTCTATACTCTTCAATAAAAACATCCTTCGACAGGTTAAGCGAAGCAGTGGGTTTGAGTACAAAATAACCACCAAGCACTGTTAAGACGCTGATAATCAACATCGGCAGTAATGATACCTTCGCCCAATCACTAAAGCTAATCGCCTCAAGTCCAGGCACTGATTTAAAAAATCCAGATAGTATCGGGCCATTGAGTGAACCCGTTAACCATCCATTACCTGGAATGAGCACCATCGCCCAAGCTGTGATCAGTATTAGAGATCTTTCTTTTGAACCCTCCGGGATATTACATATATTTACACAATTTAATGCAATCGGTATCACAATTGCTACCCTGACATTAATCGAAGGGGTTAATAAAGACAGCACAATACCGATTAGCGACCACATAAATAAAATGCCCACATAAGAAAGTTTGGTATTTTTCATTCCCAGATAAGCAATCCGCTTACCCAACCCGGTTTTGGAAAGCACAAATCCGAAAAATAATGCCGGTATCAGCGACCAGACTGCTGTTTCGGCAAAACCCGAAAAAACAGTATATGCAGGTATGCCAATAGCCAGCAGTGATGCCATAAATAACGCGCCGCTGACTGAGAACGGCAGCCCCCAGGGCTTAAAAATCCAAAGCCCGATGGTAATTAAAAGCATCATCAAGATTAAATGCCCTTGCGAAGCCAGTTCGGGCTGAAACGGTTTAAAGATACCAACAAAAATACCTATTAAAAGAAAAAAAATAAAACCCCATAAGCTGTTTTTATTTTCCATTTCTCCTGCTCCCTTTTAAACTGTAAAATTCCCAACAGTCCAGGACCAATCAGGGAGGCGGTTCTAGCGATGGGTCCAGGTACAAGCTCAGTTCCGACCATCGGAAGGACGACCATCAGGGGGACGGTTCCGGTGATGGTCCATAGTACAAAGTCCATCGATAACAGAAATTCGGCCCGGTACCCCCAAGTCATCAGTGTTATCTTGGTGCCTTATTTCGGTGCCTGTTTTCTTATTGCCTGTCGGTGGCTGTCACCGTTAAGAAGAAATGTGGCAAATGAAACGTCCCCGCGCCACGCCCACAACCACGCCCGTACCGCCTTATCCGATTAGGCGTTTTCTGTATGCGTTTGAGAATTTTCTGCAGTATTTGTCGTAGCCTGCTAATGCTTCTGCTGCATAGAGTGTTGTTATCATCTCTTTGTTACAGGGGTCCATGATAGCTGAATTCATTCCGGCGAAAACAGCTATTGTTAAAAAGTTGCGGTTTACGATTTTTCTCAAGGGCATGCCGAATGAAATATTACTCAAACCTGAAGTGAAATTGACTTCTGGGTATAGTTTCCGTAAGCTCTCTATCGTCCCCACAAACTTTCGCATCGAATCATTATCTGTGGAAAGAGCTATTACCAAGGGGTCGATATGAATGCGGTCATGGCTGATCTCATATTTATCCGCTTTTTCTATTATTCTTTTTGCTATATCCACTCTTGTCTCAACATCGGAGGGAATTCCTTTATCATCACAGGTTAAAGCGATGACCTGCCACTCTGTTCCTTTTATTAAAGGGAAAATTACTTCGCATTTATTTCCTTCTTCAGATACTGAATTTATGATTCCTGGCTTTTGTGCATATTTCAAAACCTGCTCGATTGTATTGGGATTAGGGCTGTCAATACACAGGGGCTTGTCTACTTCATCTTGAACTATATCCATCAGCCATTTTAAGGTTTCAACTTCCACATCAGGAGCGGTGCTGGCGCACACATCGATGTAGTCAGCTCCTGCTTCAGCCTGTTTTTGGGCAAGATTGCGGATAAAATCCTCGTCTTCTCCTTCAATAGCCTTTTTAACGCTGGGAATAGTGCCGTTTATCTTTTCTCCGATAATTATCATCTTTATATCCCCTTTACTTTAAACAATAAGGAAAAGAAACTGTTCGAATCGATAAGTTAAATTATTTCTTCGGTAGATGCAGCTATCAGCTGTATATTTTACTGAAATGATGGCCAAACAGTTCCTTCCCCTCAAATCTATCAACAAAACAATTATCAAAAAACACTCTATTTTTGCTGCTAGCGGTGTTATTGACTGGTTATTGATAATGCCAAACAAGTATATTGGATTGGTGCCAGGCACCATCTGGCCCAGCACCAATGACACCATCAACCGAGAGCACAGCCCCATTTGGAGGGCTTAGCTAAAGACAATATAGCATGTTAGCCTCGTTAATAGTGTGGCAAGCAAAACGTTCCCCGCGCCACATCACATCACGTTACCATTGAATCAGCCACTGCAGCAGATCATTCATAAAAAACTCTCTTGTATCTTCATCATCAGGGAGAAAGGGCAATTCTTCTTTTTTAATTTTTTCATAACCTTCGGGGTATTTCGCAACATTATATTCCATGACAGATACCTCCTAGTATGGGTTATACTCACTGACAAAATCGCTTACAGCTTTTAGATTTTCGGCTTTACAATCTTGTTCGAAGGAAATCATTTTGTTCTCGCTGAAAATATAACCACCATCGGCACCTAATTCATCGATCAGTTTTTTGGCATAGTCAACACACTCTTGAGGCGTCCCTTTACCTAGCAGTGAGGACTTCATCCCTCCTGCAACCGCTATATTAGGAACTCTCTTTTTCAGTTCAAAAATATCATCCTGCTCGGTATGTATTGCAAAATGCCCTTTGGGGAACTCTTGGAAAAATTCATAGAACCTGGATGACTCGCCTTCGGCAAATATGTAAACAACTTTATCGTAGGATTCTGCAAAATCACTTACCCGTTTCAGATGCGGCCAGTAAAATCTCTCGAATTGTTTTGGACTTAGAATCGTATGTCCCAGCATAACTGGGTTCATATCCACACAGAAGTCCATATTAGTGCCTTTTGGCTGTTTTTTCCCGCGCTCTAATCGCGGAGCCATAAAAGTTTCATCCAGAGCTTCAATTGCAGCTGATACTTTTTCAGGGTCTCTGCGCATATCAATTGATAGACCTTTTATCCCTCTGAGGATATTGAACAAAAGCTCATAACCATTTCCCCAATAATCAAAGGCAGCCAGCGAATCCGCAAAATCAGGAATGCCGTATTCTTCATTCATGACTTTGGATACTTTACCCATAAATCCGCCGAATTCCCCATACTTCTGCAGGAATTCTCTGAAGTGCCCACTATTATTTTCTTCTTCTCTCAGAAGTCGATATTTCCGAGGCACAACTTTTTCCCACAAAAATTTCTTAGGGTTGTCGATCAATTCATCATATTCGTCAGCTTCCATGAAGCACTGATCTTTGATACTGATGGAGTTTGCAGTATCATTAATAATATATTCATCATTGCCCATTACACTGGTTACCTGAACCGGGTTTCTCCAACCAGTTTCAGAGAGAACATCAATTTTATAATTTTCAAATACATGCCTTAATACTTTTTCCGTTACTTCGTAATCATACAGTGCTTCGCTCAGTTTATATCCCGCATCAATAATCTTCCATGACCAAATATTGCCGAAATATGGTATCCTCTGTGGTTTTTTTCCCATCTGTATGGCATCTTTAAAAAGCTGGATTCTTTCTTTGCGCAGTTCCTCTGTATTCACTGATTCTTTCCCCCCATATTAGTTTTTCAAATACTTAAATTCCTTGAACAGCTGCTCTTCTTCTAAAGCATTTGAAAATTTGAAATGCCTTTTTATTTTACCCATTCCTGACACATCTTCACTCCTGTGGCAGCATTGATGGTAAAGGCATCTGCTCCAACATGCTTACGTACATCTTCGTTGACTGGGTTTCCGCCGATTATGACTTTTACATCATTACGCAGACCTGCCTCTTTCAGGCTGTCCACTGTATCTTTCATTGATTCTATCGATAGTGTGAGAACTCCGCTCATCCCTACAACTTCAGGTTTAACTTCTTTTACCTTTTCAACAAAAACATCAGCAGGTTGGTCTACACCCAAATCATAAACTTCAAATCCGGCAGCTTCAGCCATGGTCTTGAAGATGTTTTTACCGATATCATGGAGGTCACCGCTGACAGTACCAATTACTATTTTGCCTGTCTTTTCTAAATTAGTGCTGCCCAAAACTGGTTTGAGAGTGTTGATGGCACCAGTCAGTAATTCCCCAGCAAAAATAAGATCGCCAACAAAATATTCGTCCTTCTCAAATAAGTCCCCTACAACGCCCATTCCCTGCTGGCAAGCATTGACAACCTTTTGGACGTCTTCTTCGATCGGGTTTGAATCTAAGAACTCCTTAAGAATCCCTGCTACCTTTTCTTCATCAAGTTCGCCAACTGCTTGGATTAATTCTTTTAAACCTAAATCTACCACAGAGTATTCCTCCCCATTGATAAGTTTTGTAGTAACGGGTATTTGTTGACTAACGGGCATTTCTTGCTTCATCTTGTTTCATTAAAGATAAACATAATGGGTATTTTTGCTGTTTTTCTAATTTTCTTCTGCATCTCTCCTTTTTTTGATTTTTTAGATCATGAAATAACATGTGTATACATGTGACTACATTTAATATATAATGATTAATAGTTGGATGTCAAATCTTTTTTTTGAGGTAAACTTAAACACTGGCAACTGAAATATTTCCATATAGTTGCTATAATAGATGCATAAAGATATATTGAAATATTGATAGTTTTGGCCTCTATATTAATTCTCTAGTTTTTCAGATGAACAGCGGCCAAAATCAAGCCTGTCGTATAGCCCTATGAGAATATTTGTTTGGGAGGACAGCTTTTATGAAAAAATCGATGGCCTTAGACAAGTTATTAATTAATGCTGTTGAACAATTAAATGAAGAAAAAGTAATGGAACTGGCGAACAAAGCACTAAAGGATGGTCTGGATCCGTTAGCATTGCTGGATTTAGTAAAAGAAGGTGTTATCAAAGTAGGAAAACGCTATGAAAATCAGCAGTATTTTATAGCAGATTTAATAATGGCCGGGGTAATTTTTAAAGAAGTCTTGGAAATGAAAGAAATAAAAAAGCATTTTAGCAGCCCCGGAAAAACCAAAGCAGGCAAACTACTTATGGGTACAGTTGCGGGAGATCTGCATGACATCGGTAAAGATATTTTCATCGGAATGATGAAAGCAAATGGTTTTGAAACTATAGACCTCGGCATAGATGTCAAAAAAGAGGATTTTGTGAAATATGCTCTGGAAAACAAACCAGATATTATCGGAATGAGTGGAATACTGTCATTTACTGTCATTATGATGAAAGAAACAGTTGAAGCATTAACAGAAGCAGGGGCAAGAAAACACAGTAAAATTATCATCGGAGGCAGTCATTTAACAGAAGAAAACCGTATGGATATCGGTGCAGATTGTTTTGCTACTGATGCCTCTGAAGGTGTCCTAATTTGTAAGAAAATGCTGGATATGAATGCGAGGATTTAGATTCAAATGAAAAAACCGCTCTATCTACAGATTGCAGACAATATAAAAGAAAAAATAAATAACAGCGAATTCAAACCAGGAGATGCCATATATTCCGAGCACGAATTATGCAAAAAATATGGTACAAGCCGTGCAACTGTCAGAAGAGGGCTGTCACTGCTGGCTAATGAAGGCTATATATATGTTGTTCATGGTAAGGGGCACTTTGTTAAGGAACCGGATTATAATACTTATACACTTCATTATAGTGAGATGGAGAATTTATTTAATAGTGTAGATAACACTAAACTGCTGGAAGTTAATATAATCCTGCCTGATTCTAAATTGATCGATATTTTTAAGATAGGCAAAAAGAAGAAAATCATTATGATTCGCAGGCTTTTCTTCATTGATGATGAACCTGTCGCTTATGATAAAAAATACATGCTTTATGTAAAAGGCATACCTATCGTTGAAAAGGAAATCCGATATGCCACCTTTCCAGAAATGGTAGCAAGAGTGGTAAAGAACACTACCCTTTTTAATATTAAAAAGAACCTGATGATTTATGCTCAGATGCCTGATGAAGAAACGAAAAAACACCTAATAATTGATGATGACCTGTGCCTGATGACAGTCCAACAAACGCTGTCTAACAAAAACGGAAAAATAATCGGACTAGGAGAAACACATTTCAGAGCCGATTACTGCAAACTATATGCCGAATCGGAATTCGCCGATAACAACAACTCGGGCGGCCAACCCCAGGGTGTCTGGTGATTAGAGCGTGACGCGGGGACAGTCCTTTTGTCACACTCAGGTGGTGACAGGGCCGACATAACGAGACCAATCAGGGGGATGGTTCTGGTGATGGGTCGTGGTACAAGCATTGATTGGAGCTGGATTAATCTATCGTAACGTGGTGTCAACCGCAACCTGACTCCATATATGCACTTTATTCATTCGATTATACAGTTCAGTGTGGATCTGATACATGGGCGGGCGCTCGGCTTCGCCGGAGAGAATGCAACGGGGACGGTTCTCTTTGCATCGGCAACATTTATGCACGGGGGATGTGGCAAATGAAACGTCCCCGCGCCATCTGCAGTCGATTATACAGCTGCTGGCACCGTCACTCTGATTCATAATAGATTGATATATTTTTGTTACAAAGCAGGAATTTGAGATAAAACGTAGAAATTTATAGGAGGATGAAAATTTATCCATAGCATATTTTCATATCTTCTGACTTTATCAGTATTTATGGAGTTGTCGATATTAGCACAAATATATTTGAAATAACCTGAAAGGTTCAAAAGCTGGTTTCTTGAAAACCGCTTGAACTACTGCCAACCATCTTCTGCAGATGTCAAATCAAAACATCCTACCTAATTGTCACTCTTTTTTCCTCTTACTCAATAACCTTTTAGTTTACACCATTAAGCATCGCTTCAAATTCTTAACCATCATATCCACTATCCCACAGTAAAGCAAAGCTGTTATTTTTCCAGTTAAGGAAAATGGATATTATAAACTTAGCCAAGGAGAAAGTCCATGCCGCGATTTGCCAATCTTATTATTAGAAGGATAATTGCTCACCAAATTTTTGAAAGAGATGAGAATAGGGAAATTGTAACTCCAAGATATAACACCGGTTTAACGACACTAGATGACGAAGGATTAAATGAACTTCAAGACAGGATCATTAATGCAATTGGAAACAACTCACACAGTGTTGAATTGGACATTACAAACGTAGAAACAAATAGCACTTTTTCATTAGTAACAGAAATGCTCCACTCCGAAAACAATGTATTTATTGAAAGGTCAAAGCAAATAGCTCTTAAATTAGCAGAAGCACAAACATCGAGAAGAATCCCAGGCGGAATAGTTGTTGTATTTGATGGAACTATTGGAGCTGACTCAAAAAGGTTTCTAGGAATCATTAAAGCTGAAACACATGGAGGGTTTAGTTTAGAATCTAACGACAATCATTTTTTGTTAATTCATTTAAATAAATTATTATTAACACCAACACAGAAATTATATAAAATCGGCATTTTTATAGAACAAGAAAACGAACACTTCGCTGATCCCCCTCGGCAAGCAAACGAATTTACAGCAATCGTATATGACTACAATATAACAGTATCTTCCAGGACAGGTTTGGCCATCTATTTTTATCAAGCTTTTTTGGGCTGTTCAATTCAATCAAATAATAAAAAATTAACTAAAGATTTTTATCACCTTACAGTAGACTTTATTACTTCTCAAAGCATTAGCGACGAAAAAAAGGTAGACCTTAATTTTGCTTTATATTCTTACTTGAAAATATCAAACCGCAACACTGTAAGTACTTCTGAGTTCGCTGAAGAGTACTTTGATACGGAAATGAGAGACAATTACCTCAATTATATGAATTCCAAAAACTTTCCATGTCAGTCCGTTGCAAAAGACTTAACACTCCTGAAAAACAAACTAAAAAGAAGAAAGATTAAGTTTTCATCCGATGTTAGAATAACAGGGCCATCCGATAATTTTAATAATTTAGTGGAAATTATGAGACACGAAGACACAAAAACGATAATAAAGATAGAAGGAAGGATTAAGGAGCAATACTGAGTGAGAGAGCAAGAATTACGAAAAAGATACGAAACTGAAAAAGACATATATGCTGCATGGGGTAAATATGTCAAAACAGAGGTTGTAAATAAAATATCAAACGGAGATAATAATAAAGCAATCTTTAAAATGCAACCCCAGATCCGGGTAAAAAATGTTGATTCTCTTATTGAAAAAGCATTTTATAGGAAGGATAAAACATATCTTGATCCATATAATGAAATAACAGATAAAGTCGGCGTCAGATTTGTTGTATTACTATACCAGGAGTTGCAAGTAATTAAACAATATATCGAATCACATGATCGTTGGGACTTTTCAAAAGACAGAGATTTTGAACAAGAAAGAGAAAACAGCCCAACCACCTTTGAATATCAGTCTGTACATTATATTGTTCGTAATAAATGCCCTTTTAAATATAATGGAGTAGAAATTCCTTCAGACTTGCCATGTGAGGTGCAAATTAGAACATCACTTCAGCATACCTACTGCGAATTAAGCCACGACACAACATATAAACCGAAAACAAAAGCTAAACCGGAAGTTCAACGAATTATAGCAAGAAGCATAGCATTAATAGAAACCACTGACACCTTGTTTCAGGAGGTAAAAGATATGATTAACGAAGAGCAAACCGAATTTAATAACCTGCTTCCTGAACTAACAAAACTGTATTCTGAAAGAATTAGAAAACCAAAGATTGAAAGTAAAATCAACTCATATATAATTGACGCCTACAAAGAATATCTTCATGAAAAACATATTAATCCCGATAGTATCTGTTCTTATCTTGATAATAAGCAATTCATCAATGAGATTATTATCAATAAATATGATAACGCCTTAATCTACAGACAACCTATTATCTTGTTGTTATATTATCTCATTTCTTCCTCACGTTACACAGCATTGGAATTATGGCCATTAACAGAGTCAACTATAAAGCCTTTATTTTCTGATTTGGGAATTGCCTTTCCTGAACTGTAATGGCCGGATTGGATGAGGTTTTTTTGCATATTCTTACCGGGGTTCCTTGCCGTACATTTTAGGTTAATTGATTCGTTACCTTGGAAGACCAATCAGGAGGACGGTTCTCTTTGCATCTGCACCATTTATGCACGGGGGATGTGGCAAATGAAACGTCCCCGCGCCACCCACCCATGCCACCCATGCCACGCGGCTCAGAAATGTGGCAAGGGAAACGTCCCCGCGCCACGCCTGTGCCATCTTTGGGCCTCGGGTTCTAGTGAGGCATCTCGGGCTGCTTGTTCTAAGTAGTGGCGGGCGGGCTTTTTGTCTCCCAGCAGGACTGCTGCTTGTCCGCAGTAGAGCTGGATTTTGGGTGTGATGCCAAGGTAGGGCGCCCCGCTCCAGTAGCGAAGGTGCCTTTTATTGATCTGAGCCGCGCGCTTTTCTAGCAGCTTAGGGATAGCCATTGTTCTGCTCAGGTAGAGATGCGCCTTTTTTTTGGAGGTGAGTTCAGCAGGAAGGGGGACGGTCTTGTTGCCTGTTTTATCGGGGAAACCGTTCCTGTGGCTGTGGCTGGCCTTGCTTCCTGTGGCATAATCTGGATGCAGGGGGCCAGCTAGGAGTGATGTGGCAGAGGAAAGGTCCCCGTGCCACCCTTGCAGCAGTTGGGCAGCAGTTACATAACCTAAAGCCAGGTTTTCATAGAGATCCTGCTGCAGCGGCCTTAGCGATACTGCTGTTTCTAGCTGCCATACCCCCTCTTCGGGCTGTCCGGTTTGTAAAAGGGTGCTGGCGTAAAGGGTTCTCAGCTCTGCATCCCCTCTGGCCAGGTGTATTCCTCGTTCGAACTGTTCACAGGCCAAAAGTAGAACATTGTCATTCTGGGAGCTATTTTGGGTGCGGCTGCTTATGCCGGGTTCTGACCGGGTGCCACCATAGGGGCTGGCAGCATTTACGGGAGATGCGGCCTGTCTGTTTTGGGAACCTTCTGCGATCAGATCGGGTTCGGAGTCATTTGAGACGGTTACAGGGAGTCCACTCTGGGCGCTGCTATAGGATCCGGCAGTACTTACAGGATGCGTAGCCTGGTCATATTTCAAATATATTTTCCCCAATTCCTTGCGATACACGGCATTGAGGGGATCCATGCGCACTGCTTCTTTATAATTCATTTCAGCTGTCTGGATGTCTCCCTGCTTAATAGCTTGAGCAGCTTTCAGGGAACAGCTTTCTCCTGCAAAATTGTTCAGGGAGATGATCATAACCAGTAGTACGGTGCCGCTTACCGCGAAATACTGTAGAAACCTTTTTCCGGAACTATGGCTCTGCGGACGGAAACCTCGCAGTAAGCTTTTTGAGATCTTGGAGTTACTGGTGTCATCGGGGCGCTCGGAACTCCTGGGACGCTCAAGATGCTCCGGGTTCTCTGGGCGCTTGGAGTACTCGGGAGTTTTAGCACTCTCGGGACAGCCTTGGCGGCCTGGACTCTCAAAATTCTCAGGGTGCTCGAGGTTCTCACGGCGCGCTGGGTGGCCTATGATCTCGGGGTTCTCTGGCCGCTCGGGGTACCTGGAACTCTTGTAACGCTCTGATATGGAAAATCTGCCGAGGGCTTTCCCCAGTCCAATGAGAGTAAAGAGGAAAAGGGAGACTGCGGCAATTGATATGGTGCATTCCACTAGAGAGTATATTCCGACAAGTATTGCTGCTGTAAAAATCGCCCAGGCCGCTTCCTTCAGCAGGACATTTTCTTCCTTATCACAGCTGTTGGTATGACTCACTGCCCAACTGACTTTCCAGGCATCCCCTTTCAGCTGAGCAGCTTTGTGCTGGCTAGATGCGGCATCTCTGCCGACTGTCCTGCCCGACCGTCCGGTCCGCTCCCTATGGGCAGCGTTTTGTTCATGGCTATTGATGCTGCGGAGCACCCGAAGAGCCCCTTTCTGGGCTATTATTCTTCTCATTTCTTTGATAAAGAGAATCCAAACAGCGAGCAGTACAGCAAGCCCGGGAAGTCCCATTTCTACACCTGCCTGGGCGAATGCTCCGGGGGGAGAATCCCGATAATAAAAGCTCTGGTGCTGGTAAGCAAGGGGTTCCCACCCACCGCCGCCGGTTCCTTGCAGCAAGATGCGTGGGCTGGAAGTCATGACACACAGGGCATCCAGCCCTTTGAGCAGTTTTTCCTCCATATAATATTGGGCGTAGTTGTAGGCGGACTGACTTATGGGGCTCAGATCGCTGCGCAGATAGGCAGTGCCGCTGTGTAGGAGGAGCAATGTCAAAAGCAGGGCTGCCCCTGGGCGCACCCACGGCCTCAAGCGGCGGCCTGTCTTTTTTAGAAAGGCGGCTGTGAGCACAGCTGTGTATTCAAGGGCAATTACTATCATCAACCCCAGGGCTGCCCACAGCCAACTGGCTGTAATGTCTCCGCTGACCAGACAGAGCCTCGCCCTGCCGGCAACCAGGAATGCTGCAGCGGCATTGGGCAGGAAATGGGCGAGGCATTTTTTGCATTCAGCTGTCTGTAGCTTCCAGAGAATAAGGGTAATCCCTATGGTTAGTATAATGTAGTTGAGCACTGAACCCAATCCGATAACAGCAAGCAGGAGCAGGTAGCTGGCTGCGGATAGAGCGGTATTGGCCCATTCTTTTTGATGGGTGGTTCGGTATTTTTGAAAGGCGGCTTTGGCTCTTTGTAAGAGGGCGGCGGCCTTCGGGTTGCGGGCGGCTTCGTTTCTATCAGTTCTATAATTTCTATAAGGGGCAGCCAGGTCGCTTGGATAAGCGGTATTATTTTGAAAGAATGCTCCATTTGCTTCGTAGCTGTTATATAAGGAAGCTGTTTGCCATGGAGACCACCAAGTGCCCTCTTCGGCGGTTGTGGTCCCGGCGGTTGCTTGCCATTGGACGGTTGCGCTATCTGTGGCGGTTGCGGTCTCTGCAGCGGCTTGCGATTGTGCGGTTGTGTTCCCGGCGGCGGCTTCGCTCGCGGCTTTACTCCGCAAAAATGATGCCATACCCTTTGCAGATCTGTCCATCGGGTTGCTTGGGTCACCGCCTGGGTCGTTAGGGTGAGCTGCCGTCTCTTCGCTGGCTACACTTGGAGAGGCAGTTCTAAGGTAGAAAACGAAAAGAAGCGCGGCGATCGAGATGGCTCCCAGGGCCTCAGCAAAAGGAAATGATGCTCCCTCCTGGAAAATGCTTGGCAAACAAAGGAGGGCCGCAGCTGCTGTGCCTGCTATGATGACTGCGAGGAAACGCCGCAGGGCAGCCAGGTTATTCACAATTGATGAAACTGTCCAGTAGAGGGCAGCACTGCAGGAAAGCAGCAGGGCCAGATTGATGGCCTCACCGGTGTTCCAGGCGCCGATGCTGGAGATGATGGCTAGCCCGGAGAGTAGGAAAACCGCCGTATCTAAGGGCGACCTGAGCAGCCTCATTTCTCCACTGGATATTTTACAAAAGGCGACAACAGCGAAGGCCAGTGCTATCAAGATGTAAACGGGATAGAGTTGGCGAGATATATAGAAATAGTAAGTAGGCAGAATGAGCAGGAGCAGTGCCAGTAGTAAACTGGCGACAGTGGCGACACTAGCCGGGCTATTAGCCTGGTTATTACCTTGCCCATCTGCCGGGGCATTACCCAGACTCGGCCTGGCGTGCGACAGCCTCTTGAAAAGGCCACCTATCAACTGCCACACTTCCCCCTTTGTACCTTTTGCATCTAAATCAACTTCCACATTTTGTTCAGGTGATGATTCGGACTCGGGGAAAAGTTCGGGTGGAAGTCCGGTGTAGAGCGGGTTTTGATATAGGCCTCGTTCTTGACGATCCCGTTTTTCGCGAGTGAGTTGCTTCTGTATGCCGGCACGGCAGAAGCGCAGCCGAATCATCTGTTCATGATAAAATCGGCTCACTGCTAAAGGTACACGCAGCCGCTTTTTCAGGTTTGGACGCTTGAATGGAGCCACATTCCCCCCCCCTTACAGCAGCCCCGTCAATGCTTGCAGGATGCGTATCCGGTTCTCTCCGGCTGAAATCGATGCCAGATGCCAGTTGTCCAGAAGACATCCCGACTGAGTTCACCTGATCTCCCTGCTCTCCTGGGCTATTATGGCAAATCAAATATCACTGAGACGGATCTGGCGATCTCCCTTTTGGTACTTATTAGCAAGTTGGAGATCCCCAGAACTGTCCCTCCGTGTCCTCCTGTGTCAAGAACCCCGTCCCCCCTGACACGTGTTGACTCACCGTCAATGTCACCGTTATCGTTAAAGGCCCAGGGATGGGGCTATTTCCTGCATCCCTTTCAGGGCTATTTCATAAAATTCCTGGAGTGGCACTCCTAGCTCTTCGATGCCGCGAATCTGATCCCTGTCTGCGCCCCGGGCGAAGGATTTATCCTTGAACTTCTTTTTGATGGATTTGGGCTTGACTTCGGCCAGGGTTTTGGAGGGCATCACATAAGCAGTAGCGGTGATCAGCCCGGACAGGGGATCTGTGGCATATAAGGCCTTGTCCAGCAAGGTTGCGCGCTCCACTCCTTCATGATTATTATGAGATTTCACCGCATGCACTATCTCTTCGTCGACACCCATTTCCTGCAGCCACTCGGCAGCGAGCAAGCTGTGGCGGTCGTGATCGTCTTTCGTCTCTTCATAATCGATGTCGTGAAGGATGCCGGTCAGATACCATTTCTCCGTATCCTGGCCGAGCCGTGCAGCCAGTCCCTCCATAATGGCCGCAGTGGCCAGCATATGGTGGATCAACTCCGGGGTGTGCACCCTCTCTTTGATGTGTTGTAATGCTTCATCTCGTGTCACTTCGTTCACTCCTTATTGTATTTCTATATGAATAATGCGCTGATTCACTTGAATACGGTGGCGCTAATGTGTTGCGGCCTCGATATTATCCCGTCTCTTCGAACCCGGCCTTTATCAGTGGTGATTCGTTCTGGTAGCTTTGTGGCCGTTGGATGAGCCGGGGGAGCGGGAGATGTTGACCCTTTTTTGAGGGTAGCGGGAATAGAAGTAGCTCATGGTTAAGCCTGCGGATTGCCAGGACGCTTGGCGCAGCATGATCAGTACCTGGTCCATGTGGGAAACGATCTCTTTTTTTCGTTCACTGGTGGAAATGACCAGCTGGTATAGTTGTTCGGCTTCCAATCCCTCAAATTGGACAGCCTGGGGCTGTCCGGTGATTTCTAAGTATTTGGCGGCCCTGCCGGTTTTGTTATCCCGGAGGATTCCTATGCACGGTTTGCGCATCAGTGTACCCATTTTCAAAACTGGCAGCTGCAACCCCAGCAGCAGATCGACCTGGCTGAGGAGGCTGAACCGCTGCATCAATGTTAGCCTCTCCTGCAGCTGAATGCTCGGCTCTTGCATTATCCAGCTGACTTCCTGACAAACCTGCAAATCGGTAGGCCACCGATAGGGAAGCAACAGGACCTCCCATCCGTCCCTGACGAGCCGGTCAGCAGCAGCGGCGATTTCAGATCTGTATGCCTTCTCCCCTTCTATTTCCTGCAGTACTATCCCCAGCAGAGGCTGTACAGTTTCGTTGTCTGCAGCAGCGGCATCTTCAGCTGCATCACTGTCCCCTTCACCTTCAGGGGTTTCAGGGGATTGTTCGCAGAGTTTTACCACGGGATGAGTGGTGTTATCTGGACACCGTTCGGTCAGCTGTTCAGTCAACTGGGCGGTCAACTGCGCGGTCAGCTCGATGGTTTGTTCATCGGGTTTGAGAGAAGCTGCCCTGATTTGGTTCAGCAGGGAAAGCCCCTCTTCTTTGTCAAACTGGGCCGGGTTCAAGGCAAAGACTGGATCAGCAGTCACTACAATAGGAGGTTTTTCAACCCCTGTTTTCTGCAGGATCTCTTTGGATGCCTGATTCCGCACAGTGATCAGGTCAAAGCGGTTGCCCATCGAGCGCACTAGGCGGCGCCCCCAATAACTGTCCAAGGGGCCAACTCCCTGGCCGTAAGACACAACAGGCTTACCGAAAAACCTTGCAGCCATTATTAGAAATAGATGGGTGAACAGATTCCCTATCCCGTCAGCATCATGGAGAGCATTGCCACAGCTGAGAACAATATCTGCATGGAGCAAAGTAGAGAGCACGGCAAAGGGGTTCCACATGTTGACTGCCTGCACGCCCGGGATACGGCTCGTCGACTCGACTTGCTTAGAGAAAACCGTGAGTTCTATCTTTGGGGAAAGTGCCTGCAGGGAAGCCACAGTTGCAGCCAGTTCCGCCTCTTCACCAGGATTCCTGATGCTATAATAGCCCGCCGCCGCAACTCGCAGCATATTTTCACACCTTTCCAAAATGTTTGTGATGGATAATTCCGCGCCCCGATCACATCGCCGTCACCGTAACAGTACTATTTACATAATTGCTCTTGGCTTATGTCACTTGTAAACTTCTACAAGTGTATCCTAATTCCTTCTTGAATGCTACCACTTTTATACAGAAATGTTCATTGCAGGTTCTTGGCAGCTAACGCCGGAGAAAAAAATGTCGATGCCGTGATAAAAACGCCCTTCTATTATATTGCTCTCTGTTAGCATATTTGTCTCTGCGCTCATATTTGTCTCTCTCATACCTGTCTCTACGCTCCCTTTTTCATTGCCCATTCCATGAAAAATTGGCATGCAGAGGGCGTTAAGAATGCTCAGGAACACCTCTGCTCCTAAGCGAGGATCCAACTGGCGGAATTCCCCCAAATTTATTCCCTGGCTGAGCAGGGAGGAAAACATGGAAATGCGGCGTTCTCTGAGCTGCTGCAGCAATTCCGCTGCCCAAAGGGGGTAGCTGCCGAACTCATCTGCCAGAATGCGAGCGATGTAGGGGTATTCCTTGTTAAAGGTAAAATGGGCTGTGGCAACAGCTATGAGAACGTCCCTCACCGAGCACGGGGGTTTGAGCCGCCCCTTCATGGCATCCATGTAGATCGTGCAGCCACATTTCAGCACATCCTGGAGGATGTGATCTTTACTGGGAAAATGGCCATAAACGGTGCTCTTGCCGATGCCTGCCTGGCTGGCGATTTCTTCAACAGTTGCTGCATAATACCCCTTTTCTGCAAAAAGGAACGCAGCGGCATCAATGATAGTTTTCTTCTTTGACATTCTCTCACCTCCGTAGAGATCAGAAGAGATCAGGGGGTCTGGCGAACTGTAGATCTGGCGACATATATATTTCACCGTTTGATTCAGCCAGAAACCCGACGGTCTGCGAACTGTAGATCTGGCGACATGGCACCTGGCGACCTGGCACCTGGCGACCTGGCGACCTGGCGACCTGGCGATCTCCGGACCCCGAACTCATCACCGTAACAGTAAGCAACAGCCTACGCTTTCGACTTTCGACTTTAGACTTTCGACTTCCGACTTCCGACTTCCGACCCTATTTTCCGGTTTTGCCGACTTAGCGGTCGGTATTTACCTGATATTACCTTTTATAGTATGGAATGTCAAGTTAATTTTGTAATTATTTTCCTTTCTAGAGTGTTTGATAATCGGAGAGCTCTGTAGGCAGAAGTTTTAGCCCTTCACCTGAGCATACCGCAAACCCAGCCGCACATTGCCCTTAATTGAAAACGACCCCTCGGTCGGGATCGTCCCTCCCTGGAAGTGAGTCAAAGTCACTGTCACTTTAACTCACATCAACTCAGTCTGCCTTCCCCGGAACCCGATTCCCGCGAGGCCACACCCGCGTCATGTCGGAACCCAAATGGGATAAGATCTCCCGACCGGGTTCCCCTGATCTCTCTGATCTCCCCTGGATAATTATAGCTAGTCAGGGATCGCCGGAACCGTCAGACCGATCTCTCCTTTGATAAATTATGGCTATTTGATATCGCCGGATCCATCCCGGATCTCACTCCCCTTTGACTTTACCCACCTGTCTCCCCCTGATCTCCTTTCCCCCCGATGTCTCCCGGATCTCCTCTCCTCTTGGTTCTTGGGGATAAAAAGTGGGCTGGGGAAGAAAAATAGTTGCGAATAGTCGTGAACAATGATTTGGGGAGGGTTCTTTGACTCGATGAAAAAAGCGTGACAAAAGGTCCGTTCCCGTGTCACTGTTTCACGCATCACGCATCACGCATAGGAGGTTTTATTATTAATGAAGGAAAAAACTATAGAACTGCTGAAAACTATCACGGAAACGCCTGGTGTCTCTGGTTTTGAGGCGCCGATTAGAAAAGTTTTGAAGAATTATCTGTCTCCACTAGCAACTGAGGTTACGGCTGACCATCTGGGGAGTTTGGTGACCATTAAAAAGGGTACCGATGAAGATGTTAAGATTATGGCGGCTGCTCATATGGACGAAGTCGGCTTTCTGGTGACATCTATTACCCAAGACGGCTTTATCAAATTTCAACCCCTTGGTGGTTGGTGGGAGCAGGTGCTACTGGCTCAGCGAGTGGAGATTCTCACCCAAAAGGGGCGGTTGATCGGGGTGATCGGAGCAAAATCCCCTCACATTCTGTCTGCGGAGGAGCGTGCCAAACCTATCAAGATCAGTGCCATGTACATCGATATCGGCTCTACAAGTAAGGCGGAAACGGAAGAGGCGGGGGTAGGGCAGGGGGATCCTGTTGTGCCATTCAGCTCTTTTCACCTTCAGGAAAATGGGAAATCTATACTGGCCAGGGCTTTGGATAACCGGGTGGGGTGTGCGCTGGTAGTCGAGCTGTTTCGGGAGCTGCAGCAGCTTCAACACCCTAACGCCTTCTACGGTGTGATGACTGTCCAGGAGGAGGTGGGGCTACGAGGTGCCACCACAAGTGTGGATGTGGTGCGGCCGGATCTAGCTATCGTCATGGATGTCACGGTGGCTACTGACACTCCGGGCATTAGTGACAACGACATTAGCACTCGCACCTATCTGGGGAAGGGGCCGGTGATTGGGTTTTATGATGCCAGCATGATCCCTCACACCCCTTTCCGAGATTTGGTGGTAAAGGTAGCGAAAGATAACAACATCCCCTATCAGGTGGACATCATGTCCGGCGGCGGCACCGATGCGGGCAAGATTCACCTTTTCCGTCAGGGCGTCCCTTCTATAGTGATCGGCATTCCGGTTCGCTACATCCACGATCACACTGGGATAGCCCATTTAGACGACTACCAGAACGCCCTGCGGCTCTTGGTGGCATTGGCCAGACGGATCGACCGCAGTGTTCTGAAGGAGTTGGGGGACAGCCTGTAGTTTATGCAGTGGGGACGGCAGACTGTGTGACAACTCCCTAAATCATCAGCTCAGCGGCCAAAAGTGGGGGTGCATTACTGAAA
>DIQC01000038.1:0-1254 GCA_002426495.1 Thermacetogenium sp. UBA5472 | reverse complement strand
AATTTGGTCGTAAGTGGGGGGATGAAAAAGGTTAAAATGATTTTCTCACAGTCTGACGGTTCCTGTTGCATCTTTAGGAAGCAAAAAGAACGTCCCTTTGCTTCCTCGTGTCACCGCGTCACGCCCGGCACCAATCGCCGCTTGTACCACGACCAATCACCGTAACCGTCCCCGTGATTGGATTTTTGATAAAAAGAAGCAAACAGGGCTCGATTAAATTGTGCTTATCAATTAGAATTAACATACCTAAACCAATGCCTCACAATATTTGCACTATTTTCTTGAAAGGAGGTGCCCAATTGAACGATACGGAAAAAAATCTTGCTTTGCTGCAGCAGGGGCAGCAGGCTCTGGCGAAGAATCTTCCTGATGTGATGAAAAATTTCAAAGGGGTTTCAGAATCGGTAATGCAGGATGGTGCTCTTTCCAAAAGGGAGAAAGGGCTAATTGCGGTGGCTGTGGCTGTCGCCATCCACTGCGAACTATGAATAGCCAATCATGTCAAGCTGGCGCTTGACGGCGGGATTACAGTTCAGGAGATCTTGGAGGCATGTAGTGTGACCGTGATGATGGGAGGCGGCCCATCTATTGCGGCTACTTCTCATGTAGTTCAGACACTGAAGGATCTGGGGGCAGAAGTTTAGAATAACAATTTAAGCGCCTTTGCCGAGGAGGCGCTGCCGATAAGCTGCTATTTATTACTTGGTTGGATTTCCTACCCGTCTGGCAGGCGGGGCATGTATAAGTTTATAAATTTTCATGGATCAAAATGAGCAACCTCCGAGCTGGAAATTTACGTCTAAATCGGCTGCTGCTCATAGTATACAAGGGAGGGGTACTGATGATTTGCGAAAAGTGCAAAACAAATATTTCAAAGGAAGAAATGTTTCAATTTGGGGGGCAGATGTATTGTGAGGACTGTTATATTGAAATTCAATCTCGCCCCAAACCCTGCGATCCAGGTGCTGTATCTGCAGCCAAGGCGTCAAGAGAACTGCAGGGGCATAAAGGAATAGAGGGCCTTACCACAAATCAAAAGAAAATTTACAACTATTTGAAGAAAAACGGAAAGGTACCTCGGAAAGAACTCTTAGACTATATGCTGCTTACACCAGAAGAGCTGCAGGCTGAGTTTGCTGTTCTGCGTCACTGTGAATTAGCCCGCGGTGGCAAAGATGGAGACACCCTCTACTTCACTTTGATGTAGGAGTGATAGTGACCAATCGCGGGGACGGTTCTGGTGATGGGTCCAGG
>DIQC01000002.1:11238-37793 GCA_002426495.1 Thermacetogenium sp. UBA5472 | reverse complement strand
ATCAACCAGTTGAAAAGCACTGTGAATCGCCTGGCGATCAGCATTATTTTTTCCAGCCTACTTATTGCCGGAGCTTTGATGGTGTGTATTAACCCATCATCTTTTATTATTCGCTACCATATTTCAGAAATTGTTTTTATATTTGCCGTTCTATTAGTTGGTTTACTTTTGTTCACTATTTTCTTTGATCGTAGGAATTAGGTAATAACAAATAAAAGTTTTCATTTTAGCAGGAAATATGTTTTCCATGGCGAATCGAATTAAGTATAGAGTCACAGATGTTATATTTTATTAATTCATCCAATTGGGCTTATGCTTTTTTCAAAGGGGAAAGAGGATTTATCGAATCTTTGTAGAACCAAATAATAATTGTGGTATGTAGTGTTCTGTATAATATCTTATGTCACTTTAACTATGAATGGTAAATATCATAGTGGCTAAGAATAAGCTTATATAGAGATTGAATAAAAATAAATACAGGATTATTCACACTTTTCTCCGAAATTGTTCCCCAACTATCTGCATTTAGTGCCTAACAAAAAGATTCATCATGACTACAGAATTGATATTTGTTATCATAGCAAAGGGAGTGTTGCATTGAAAATTGCTATCACAGGTAAGGGCGGAGTTGGCAAAACTACTCTTGCTGCCGGATTTGCTAATCTTTTTGCAAAGCGTGGTTTCAAAGTATATGCAGTTGATGCGGATCCTGATATAAGCCTGGGCACAACACTGGGGGCAACGGAAGAAGCCTTGAAAGCACAGCCACCTTTGGTGGAAATGAGGGACCTGATCAAGGAACGGACAGGAGCGCAAGGCGGATTTTTCGTATTAAATCCTAAAGTAGATGATGTTCTTGATAAATATTCAATAGATATGGGCAACATCAAATTACTCCGTATGGGCGCATATAAAAACGCGGGCAGTTCATGCTACTGTCCGGAAAATGCTTTTCTTAATGCGATTGTAAACTCTCTCCTCCTCGATAAACAAGATGTAGTGATCCTAGATTTTGGTGCGGGAATAGAGCACTTAACACGTGGTACCGCACGAGGCGTTGACCTGATGCTTATTGTCACTGAGCCGACGAAAGTAAGTGTCGACACAGTAAAGGTAATACAAAAGCTTTCAGCAGAGATGGAAATATCTAATGTGAAAGTGGTAGGCAATAAGGTCAGGACAGAAAAGGAGAAGAGTTTTTTGACAGAATCTTTTGCGCCAGAAGATTTTTTAGGGATTCTACATTATAATGAGGAACTCTGGGAGAAATCAATGATGGATGATCCCCGGGGTATGGAGGATGTTTTGGTGGATTCTGTCAGTAGTCTATTCGATGGTATTATCGATGAAGGGGGTGAAATTAAAAAAGGTTAAGATAATTACGGCCGTAATGGAAAGCTTTATTTGGTTCTTGAAAGAACTAAATTGGGAGACTGAAATTTAATCAAAGGGGGTTAAATGTATGCCGAGATTTCTTGATACATCTCTGCAGAATTCCAAGCCAGCGGTGGAACGAAAGAACAGGAAGAAAAATGCCAAGGATTTCAAAAATCGCACCAACGATCCTGCGGCATTAGAAATGCTCAAGTTTACAACTGAGAATAATATTATTACGGCATTTGACCGTTGGTCCGCCCAGCAGCCACAGTGTGCTTTTGGGTACCAGGGGATCTGCTGCCGCATCTGTTTCGCAGGCCCCTGCCGGGTCAAGGGTTTAGAAGGCCCTGGCAGCATGGGTATTTGTGGAGCTAAGGACTACACAATCGTAGCCCGTAATGCCATCAGAATGATGGCCGGTGGCGCCTCTGCCCACTCTGACCACGGACGTGAGATTGTAGAAGTTCTTTATCATATGAGTGAAGGGAAAGCACCTGATTATGAAATCAGGGATGCCGATAAACTGCACCGGGTAGCCAAAAAGATTGGCCTGGAGCTGGAAGGCAAAACAGATCTTGAGCTGGCCAAGGAAGTTGCCTTGGAAGCCTTTGCTGACTTTGGTCGTCATACTAATGATCACGCTACATTTTTAAAGACCGCTCTCTGTGAGAAGCGCATTAAAAAATTTGAAGAAACAGATGTTTTCCCGAGGGCAATCGACCGTGAAGTTGTTGAGGTCATGCACCGCACCCATGTTGGTGTGGACGCCGATCCTGTCAACATTATTTTCGGTGGAATCAAGTGCTCACTGGCTGACCTGACAGGTGAACAACTCTCGACAGATATCTCTGATATTCTATTCGGGACTCCGAAACCGGTGTTGAGTGAGGCCAACCTGGGAGTTATCGATCCGGAGAAGGTAAACATCATTCTTCATGGCCACAACCCGGTTTTGAGCCAGATGGTTGTGGACACAGCAAAGGATATGGAAGAAGAGGCTAAGGCTGCCGGCGCTGCGGGAATCCAGCTTTCAGGTATCTGCTGTACAGGTAACGAGGTCCTGATGCGCAACGGCGTTCCTATCGCCACCAGCTATATGGCTCAGGAACTTGCCATAGCAACAGGTGCTATTGATGTCATGTGTGTTGACGTGCAGTGCATTATGCCAGGATTGCGCAATGTTTGTGAGTGCTTCGGCACAAAACTTGCCACAACAATGTCTATTTCCAAGATTCCTGGTTCTTATCACTTTTCCTTTGAAGATACCAAAGCCAAAAAGAGTGCAGAGGCCATTATAAGACTGGCTATCGACACCTTTAAGGAACGTAAGGAAGCCGGACGTCCTACACAGGTACCGCAGGTTAAGAGTAAGTTGATGGCTGGCTTCAGCCTGGAGGCCCTGATGGACCTTTTCGCAGCAATCAATCCAGATAACCCCATCAAGGTACTGACAGATGCTATTGATGCAGGTGAGATTTCCGGGGTCTGTGCTCTTGCAGGTTGCAACAACCTGGAGGCTGAGTACGAGGTGAGCCATACTACAATCATCAAAGAAATGGCTAAGAACAATGTCTTCATGGTTGGTACCGGTTGTGTAATGCAGGCCGCAGGTAAGCAGGGATTACTGAACTATGATGCTGTAGAGGAATATGCTGGGCCTGGCCTGAAAGCATTTATTGACAGACTTTATGATGCTAACAAGGACAAACTGCCAGATAAGCTACCCTTAGCTTTCCATATGGGCTCTTGTGTTGATAACAGCCGTATCTTCAACCTCTGGACAGCTATGGCTAATGAATATGGTGTAGATGTTCCGAAGGTGCCGTTTGTGGCCACCGCTCCTGAGGGTATGAGCGAGAAGGCTGTTGCTATCGGTACCTGGGTGATCGCCAACGGCATTCCCTGCCATGTGGGTGCGATGCCTCCATTGGAGGGCAGCAACCTGGTGTGGAGTGTTGTTACTTGTATCGCCCATGATGTCTTTGGTGGAAACTTCATCCTGGAGACAGATCCTCAGGTGGCGGCTCAGAAGCTGTTGGCAGCTATTGAGTATCGTGCCGACAAGTTGAGGATTCATAGGAAGGTTGCCGAAGAGTACGGAACTGAACTCTGCCAGGCATTTTAAGAGAAACTGGAGGAAAGGGGGATAAAATATGTCGTCAGCATGGAAAGTAGATAGACAATCCTTTGAAGAGATCTATGAAGGATCTATAGAGCCGGGTAAAGAGCCGAAAAAACTGTTTCGGCAGGCATTAGAGGGAACAATTGTTGCTCTCAGCTACGCGGAAATCCTGCTTAATAAAGCGATTAAGGATTATGGAGAAGACCTTAAAATAGGATATGGCGGTGAAACAGCATACTTCATTCCTGCCATTAGGGCTTTGAGCGGAGATGAGATTACCACATTAGGTGAATGTGTACCCATTTTAAACAAAATGAGGGATTTGGTAAAATCAGATCTTACCCTAGAGAACGCACTCCAATGGGGTGAGTCTACAATACACGCAGCAGAAATCATTGAAGCTGTGCGGTATGCCACAGGTGGTCATGAGTCCCTACCCCTACCCTGGACTGGATTCATATCTGACACCTATGTGCGTAAATGGGGTATTAAACACGTTGACTGGACGATTCCTGGTGAAGTCGTCATCGTGGGGCGCTTCCGCACCTCTGAGGATGCAATCAGGATTGTTAATAAATTGGTACAGAAGGGCTTTATGCTCTTCCTGGTTGATGAAGTTATCGAACAGTTAATGGAACAAGGCTATAAGTTCGATATCGATGCTTGGCCGGTTTACCCGCTGGGCAATTTCACACAGATTATCCACGCTGTAAACTATGCTCTGCGTGCATCATCCATCTTCCCTGGCATTCCTGCGGGAGACAGTTTTAATCACAGGAACTACCAGCGTGACCGTATCCTCGTCTTTGTGATGGCTTTGGGTGAGCGGGATATCGTTAAAGCAGCCGCTTCCTTTGCTGCTATCTATCTTGGCTTCCCGATTATCGTTGACCAACCGTTGGATGAGGATGAAATCTGGCCAGACTGGTACTTCTCAGTAGATGATTACGATGAAATGATGCAGGAAGGCATCGAGGTGCGCGGGATCAAGATCACAGCCATTGAAATTGACGTTCCTATCGTACATGGTCCTGCCTTCGAGGGTGAGGCCATTCGAAGGGCTGAGATGTATGTAGAATTCGGCGGTGGCCGTTCGACAGCCTGTGAATTAGTGAATATGGTGGATTCTGATGATATAACAGATGGAAAGATCGAGATTATTGGTCCCGATATTGCAGATATGGAGGAAGGCAAAGCATATCCAATGGGCATCCTCATCAAGGTCTACGGGCGTAAGTTCCAGTCAGACTTTGAACCTGTATTAGAGCGCCGGATCCACTACTTCATGAACTATGGTGAGGGCGTCTGGCACATGGGACAGAGGGACCAAAACTGGATGCGTATCAGTAAAGGTGCACAGGCGGCAGGATTCACGCTAAATGACCTGGGCAAGATCATGTATGGTTACTTCAAGAAAGAATATGCGGCAATTGTTGACCGGCTGGAAATACAGTTAATAACAGACCAGGCTGCAGTCGAAAAACTGCTTGATGAAGCACACGCCAAGTACCAGTCCAGGGATGATAGATTGGAAACACTGCGTGACGAAGCAGTTGACGAATTCTACACCTGCACACTCTGCCAGTCTTTTGCTCCCACACACATCTGCTTTGTTTCACCAGAGCGGACAGGGCTTTGTGGAGCTGTAAGTTGGCTGGATGCTAAAGCTACTTATGAGATCGATCCAGTCGGTGTCTGTCAGCCTATTGACATCACAGAGAAGAATATAATCGACAAAGAAAAGGGAGAATGGTCATCCATTAACACAGAGGCTGCTGCCAGAACTCAGGGTAAAACAACCGAGGTCTGCCTGTATACTATGATGGATCGCCCGATGACCACCTGTGGCTGCTGTGAATGTATCCTAGCAATGCTTCCAGAGTGTAATGGTTTCATGGTTACTACCCGTGAGCATAAGGGTATGACACCGATAGGTATGACCTTCTCCACATTAGCCGGTATGGTAGGCGGCGGTAACCAGACCCCGGGCTTCATTGGACTTGGTCGCCTCTACATTGTCAGTAGAAAGTTCTTACCTGCTGATGGCGGTTTAGGAAGAATGGTCTGGATGCCCAAGGAACTAAAGGATCAGTTAGCTGATCAGTTGAATGAAAGAGGTAAGGAAGAGGGCTTCGGTGATAATTTCGCAGATATGATTGCTGATGAAACTGTTGGCGAAGATCCTGATTCAATCATGGCCTTCCTCGAGGAAAAGGGACATCCAGCTCTCAAGATGGATCCATTAATGTAATAATGTAAAGATACCCAGGATGAGGGGCTTCCGGGTTTATCATCGGCGGTCCCTGTCCGGGTTCTTTAATAGGAGAAAATAGTAGAAAGGAGAAGTGACAATGGGTTTAACAGGACTAGCTATTTTTAAACTGCTACCGAAGACAAACTGCAAAGAGTGTGGAGTGCCAACATGTATGGCCTTTGCCATGGCTTTAGCATCAGGAAAAGCGACACTGGATCAGTGCCCCTATGTTTCTGACGAAGCCAAGGAAGCCTTAGATTCGGCAACTGCTCCACCGGTTAAGTTGGTCAAAGCGGGCGCAGGGGACAAGGTGCTGGAGATGGGTGATGAGCAGGTTATGTTTCGTCATGACAAGACCTTTTATCATCCGACAGGTGTTTTTATCGAAGTGGCAGATAATGCCGATGTAGCGGCAAAGGTTGAGGAGATCAACGGTTTAGTATCTGAGCGTGTTGGACAGACATATGAGGTTGATGGTATTGCTATCGTCAATGCCTCAGGAAATGCTGATACTTTCAAGGATGCGGTGGCTACCGCAGCAGGTAAGACCGATAAGGTTTTACTGTTATCAAGTGAGGATGCCGCAGCAATGGAGGCAGCAGCAGGCGAAGTAGCAGATAGAAAGCCAATTCTTAATGCTGCCAATGCCGACAACTATGAGAAGATGGTGGAAATCGCCAAAAAGATCTCTGCGCCTTTGGTAGTTAAGGGTAAAAACCTTGACGACCTTGCTGATCTTGTGGGTAAGATTGACTACAAGGAATTGATTCTTGATTCAGGTGAGCGTGAAACCTCTAAGGTTATTGCTGATCTGACACAGATTCGCCGTCAGGCTATCAAAAAGCGCTTCCGTCCATTCGGGTATCCTTCGATTGCCTTTACAACCGAAGAGGATCCTTTAATGGAAGGTTTGCAAGCTCAGGCTTATATTTCCAGATATGCCAGCGTCGTAGTATTGAAGACAACGGAACTGGCCACTTTGCTTACTCTGTTCAGCTGGAGAAGCAACCTTTATACAGACCCACAGAAGCCGATTGCTGTACAGCCTGGTGTCTATGCTATTGGTGATGTTACACCTGATTCACCGGTCTACATCACAACTAACTTCTCTCTGACCTTCTACACCGTTCAGACAGAAGTTGAATCAACTAGACTTCCCAGCTATTTGATTGCCTTTGAAACAGAAGGTTTATCAGTTCTTACTGCCTGGGCTGGTGGTAAGTTTATCGGTGAGGAAGTTGGCCCCTGGCTGAAGGACTCTGAGATCAATGAAAAGGTTAATCATAAACGATTGATTATCCCTGGCGGTGTTGCGGCAATCAAGGGCAAGATCGAAGAGCTTTCCGGTTGGGAAGTTATTGTTGGACCGCGTGAAGCTAACGGGATCAGTGCCTTTGCCAAGCTGAAACTAGGTGCATAATTAATAGATGGCCCGGTGACACTTTTACAAACAGAGAAAGGGTGCTATAAATGGCAAAACACATAGCAATGGCAGGAAAGGGAGGAACAGGGAAGACGACTGTAGCAGCGCTCTTAATTAAATATATAGTTGAACAAAAGGAGGGTGCTATAATGGCCGTTGATGCTGACCCTAATGCTAATCTCAATGAGGCTTTAGGGCATGAAGTACCTAATACCATATCCTCAATTCTTGCTGATATAAAAAAGGGCGCTATCCCTACTGGAATGACGCAGGAAACCTTTCTGCAGTTTGAGTTGCACCGAGCCCTTATTGAAACAGACTATGTTGATCTCTTGGTAATGGGAGGGCCACAAGGGCCAGGATGTTACTGTTTTCCCAACGACATCTTAAAGCGTTATCTAGCTAAGATAGATAGCAGTTATGACTATCTTGTAGCTGATAACGAAGCAGGCCTGGAGCATATCAGCCGCCAGACCATTGAAGATGTCGATATTATGTTAGTTATTTCCGATCCAACAGCAAAAGGCGTGCGTACTGCCGGAAGGATCTATCAGCTGGCCAGATCGATGAATATCAATATTGCAGATGCGTATCTGATTATTACGAAAACGTCTGATCCGGCTCCCCTTCATAAAGAGATAGAAGCTACGGGACTTAAATTTCTTGGTGCTATACCTAGAGATCCCATGATTATGGAGCATGACTTGAAGGGGATATCAATGATGGAACTTCCGGATGACAGCTCGGCTGTCCAAGTGACACGTGATATGTTTAGCAAACTACCACTTTAGTTAGGAAAGGAGAGCAAACTATGCCGGTAGAAATTCTGAAAGAAAAATTTACAGGCAAGGTACAGGAAGTAGTACTCGGCGCAACCAAGGAAGAAGGCGGAACAAGAGCCAAAACTGTCACATTAGGCGGCAGTTCAACACTTCCTTTTATGCAGTATGAAGGCGAAATTCCTAATCGTCCAGCTATAGCGTTCGAAGTATGGGATATAAAGCCTGACTGGCACGAATGTTTTGAACCTTATTATGGTGATGTATGGGATGACCCTGTTGCCTGGGCGAAAAAGGTTGAGGGACTAGGAGCAGATGTTATCTATTTAGAATTTAAAGGTGCAGACCCGGAATTAGAAAACTCGAGATCAGCTGATGACTGCGCCAAAGTTGCTAAAGCTGTTCTGGAAGCCACCACTGTCCCTCTGATTGTGCAGGGACCAGGACATCCAGATAAAGATAATGAAGTTCTCCAGGCTGTGGGAGAAGCAGCCGCAGGTGAGAATATTGCTCTTGGTGTAGCTGAGAAGGACAACTACCGCTCTATTGCAGCTGCTGCTATGATGGGCAAGCACTGCGTTATCGGACGTTCACCTGTTGATATCAACATTTTGAAACAGCTGAACATCATGATTACAGAGATGGGTATTGCCCCCGACAAGATCATTAATGATCCTATGTCCAGTGGTCTTGGATATGGAATCGAATATTCTTACTCGATCATGGAGCGGACTCGCTGGGGCGCTCTGATCGGTGACAAGATGATGTCCTTCCCGATTGTCATCCTTGCTGGTCCTGAAGCATGGCGGGCAAAAGAATCATATGCCCCTATAGAAGAGGCTGGCCCTGGTTGGGGAGAGCAAAAACCGAGAGGGATTATGTGGGAAGCAATGACAGCTGCCTCTCTACTGCAGTCAGGTGGAGACCTTGTTTTAATGAGGCATCCAGAAGCTGTCGAAATGCTGAAGAAGCATATTGATGATTTGATGAAACCGAACACTTATTAAAAAATAGTGGGAGTGTAATTTAAAACAAGAAGGAGGTAAGCCCATGGCCTTTTATATGATTGGTGAGAGAATCAACGGTATGTTTAATGATATCGGAGAAGCGGTTGCCAAGTTTGATCCGAAGCCTATTCAAGATTGGGCTAAAAAGCAAACTGAATCTGGCGCTGCGTATATTGATATCAATGTCGGGCCTACAGCAGCTGACCGTGTCAAATCGATGAAATGGATGTGTGAGCTGGTCACAGAGGTCACCGATGTTCCGATTGCTCTTGACTCTACTAATTATGATGCCATTGAAGCCGGACTGGAAGTATGTAAACCTGGAGCTTTAATCAACTCCTGTCCTGCTGAAAGACCAAAAATCGAGCGTGTTTTTCCATTGGCTAAGAAATACGATGCCAAGATCGTAGCTTTGACAATGGACAAGTCAGGTATTCCTAAGAGCGCGGACCAGCGTGTGGGTTTCGCAATGGAATTAGTTGCTTCGGCTGACGAGTTCGGTCTTTCACCTGACGATCTATTCATCGACCCGCTCATTCTGCCCTGCAACGTAGCACAGGATCACGCTCCTGAGGTACTGGAGTCATTACGCCAGATCAGGATGCTGTCCGATCCGGCACCACATACCACATTAGGGCTCAGCAACGTTTCCCAGGGTACTCCATATCGCCCGCTGATCAACCGTACTTACTGTGTTATGGCTATGACATGCGGTCTGGATTCTGCGATTATGGATGTTGACGATACTGAACTGGTAGATGCTATTGCAACAGCAGATATGCTGCTTAACCAGGCAATCTACTGCGATTCATACGCAAAGGTATTCCGTAACAGATAAGCATATAAAATCTAGTAAGGTCTCATCAGCAAGATGGGACCTTACTACAGATTTTATAGTTTTGCCAATGGACTGTGATAAAGTTCGTTTGCTTTAATTTGGGGAAACTCAATGAGCTTTAAAAAACATTAAATGGAGACTTACCTTTGTGACTATGGAAGAGACTTTAGTCTATACAAGCAATTAAGGGGTGTCTCCATTATAAACGAGGTAGGTGTTGCTACAGATGCAGGCTCGTAGCGCGGTTATTTATGAAGAGCTTGACGTGTTCCCGGAGGTCTTGGTGATAGGTTGTGGAACAGAAGGGGCCGCTGCTGCTCTTGCAGTTAGTGAAAATCAACCGGTTACCGTGATTGATCATGATACGAACCATGACGGTCTTTCCTTAATAAAAGGGCAGACAAACATTACTGTTAACGCAGGTGTTAAGGTTGTGGGGCTTGATGGATTTCCGGGTCAGTTTTTAGTGAGTTTTATGGAAAACGGGGAGTATACAAAAAAAAGTTTCGGGGCCATTATTGTTGCGCTTGAAGCTCAGTCCAGTTATGACGCAAAGAAATACAATCGTATAGAACTGGGAGAGCGTATCCTGAGCCTATCTCAATTTATTAAAAAGGATAATGATTATTCTCGGCAAAAGGTCACATTCGTCTTGGGGCAGGCTGATCGAGATTCTATAAGTTCGTATGCAACAGCACTTTCGCAAGCGATTGCGCTCAAAGAAAAGGACGCAGATGTCTCTATATTGTATTATGATATGAAGGTATCTGCCGATCATTTGGAACAGGATTATGAGCTGGCAAGAGCCCGAGGGGTTAATTTCTTAAAGTATGAAGGAGATCTTCAGATCCTGAAAACAGATGTTGCAGCAACAGTACAATACAGTGAACCTTTTTTGGAAGAGACTGAACAGGTTAAACTTGTGTCTGATTACTTGGTACTACCAGAGGATTACGTCGCACATCCGGGCACAGCTGATTTAGCTGATGTCCTTGATGTGAATACAGGCCCGAATGGGTTTTTCCAGGAAGATAATGTTCACTTCCTGCCTATTATGTCAAACCGAGAAGGGATCTATTTTATCGGTAGCTGCCATGGTCCTATCTACGGTGTAGAACTGGAAAAGGAAATTGAAACAGTCAAGGCTGAAGTTGGCCGGTTTGCTTCAGGAAAAACAAGGGTAGCGTCACTGCAGCCACAGGTTGATGCTGAAAAATGTGCCGTATGTTTGACCTGCTACCGTTGCTGTCCTCATCATGCCATAGAGATTGTACATGATGAATCTCTAAACAATATGTATCATTCTGCAGCCCGTATGAATCCATTGGCTTGTCGCCACTGTGGAATTTGTTCTGCTGAATGCCCAGGTAAAGCAATTCAGCTGCCAAATTACAAAGATGGCCAAATATTGCAGCAGCTATCTCGGCCACCTAAAATAGTCGCCTTTGCTTGTGAAAACTCAGGCACCTTGGCAGCAGAACTTGCCAACAAAATAGAGCCTGAATTAAACGCGCTGATACAAGTCGTACCGGTTCCTTGTTCTGGCAAAATTGATGCCCTCTATCTGCTTAAAGCCTTAGAGAGAGGTGCAGATGGGGTGTTATTGATCGCCTGCCAGAAAGAAAATTGTAAATATAGTCGCGGAAATGTGCGAGCAGATCAGCGTAAAGAACTGGTACGGAAAAGGTTGGAAGCAATTGGCCTGGAAGGTGACAGGGTAGATATAGTACATGTGGCTGCCAATCAGGGTAATCAGTTTAATGAATCCATTCGTTCGATGGTAGCAAGGGTTAATCAGTTAGGATCATATCCGGGGAAGGTGATAAGATGATCGTTGTTGAGAACAAATCAGCAGAAGATATTCTAAAAATGGTCGCCCCTTATAAAAAGATTTTAGTAGCTGGTTGTTATGGCTGTGTTACCGTTTGTCTAGCAGGGGGTGAAAAGGAAGTCGGACTTCTCGCCTCTCAGATACGTATGGCGCGGGAGAAGGAAGGCAATCCTATAGAGGTTTTAGAGCAGACGGTAGAACGGCAGTGTGATAAAGAGTATTTAGTGAATTTTCAGGATAAGGCAAGAGATGTAGAAGCAATTGTTTCTCTCGCTTGCGGGATAGGAATTCAGTATTTGGCTCAGGTATATGAGCCTATTCCAGTTTTCCCGGGGGTTAATACCCAGTTCCTGGGTGCCAACCTTGATGTGGGCGTATGGGAAGAATATTGCATGGCATGTGGTGAATGTGTTCTGGATAAAACAGGGGGTATCTGTCCCATAGCACGTTGTTCAAAATCTTTATTAAATGGTCCATGCGGGGGTTCACAAGAAGGGAAATGTGAGGTTGATAAAAGTGTCGATTGCGCATGGCACTTAATCTATGACAGACTTAAAGCACTTGGACAGCTGGATAAAATGGCAGAATATATTCCTGCTAAGAACTGGCACCGTAACGAAGGTCCAAGAAAACTGGTAAAGGAGGACTTGACCCTTGAACAATAGAAAAACTGAAATCAAAGTTGGAAGCAACCTAGAAAAGGTACTTGCTTCGGGTCAGTTTTGCTGTACCGGGGAAATTGGCCCAGTTACATATTCAAGTTTTGATAATATTGACAAACATGCTGAAGAAATGCGTGGGAAGGTTGACTCTGTTAACTTTACTGACAACCAGACCGCCGTTGTTCGGCTTTCCAGTTGGGCAGCATCACTGCGTTTACTCCAATTGGGAATGGAACCAAACTTACAGATGGTTTGCCGCGACCGCAACCGTTTGGCTATGCAGAGTGATTTCTTAGGGGCATATGCTCATGGGATACGTAACGTTCTCTGCTTGACAGGAGACCACCAGGCATTTGGTAACCATCCTGGATGTAAGGGAGTATTTGATTTAGACTCTGTACAGTTAATTTACATGCTCAAGAGATTACGTGATGACGGATGTTTTGAGTGTGGTGCAGAGTGTAAAGTAGCTCCCAAGTTCTTCATCGGCTGTGCCGAGAACCCATTTGGTGATCCCTTTGAATTCCGTCCTATCCGCCTGGAAAAGAAGGTCAATGCCGGTGCTGACTTCGTACAGACACAGTGTATCCTGGATATGGAGAGGTTTGAGCGCTTCATGGAACTGTGCGTTGAACGCGGGCTACATGACCGTGCCTATATCACTGCCGGAATCATGCCTGTCAAATCGCCGAAGATGGCACGCTATATGCAACACGGAGTACCAGGCATGATCGTATCTGAAGAGTTCTGCCAGCGCCTGGAAAAAGCAGAGGATGCAAAAGCTGAGGCTGTACAGCTATCCGTTGAATATATCAATCATTGCCAGGAAATGAAAGGTGTAGCAGGGGTTCACGTGATGGCAGTAGCTTGGGAGTCTATTGTACCATCAGTAGTCGAAAAAGCCGGTCTTCTGCCCAGGCCGACATTTTAACAGTGCGGGCAATGGGAGGGGTGCAATTTGAAAAGGAAAAAAGTACTAGTAATAGGTGGCGGAGCCGCAGGGATGACCAGTGCTCTAGAAATGGCAGAGCGTGGAACTGATGTTATCCTCGTCGAAAAAGATTCTGAAATCGGCGGCAGAGGCGCTACCTACTGCTGCAAAGCAACTGATGAATGCAACCGTTGTGCCGCCTGTCTGGTTCTTCAGCAGAAAGATCAGGTGATACAGGAACCCAATATTCAGGTGTACACTGATTGTGATATAAGATCAATAAAAGAAATCGAGAAAAAAGGACAACGATTATTCAGAGCTGACGTTGTCATGGGTGGCAAAAAAACTAAATTCGAAACTGATGCAGTAATTGTGGCAACAGGATTTGATCCTTATGATCTCAGCAGAAGAAATGAATTTTCTTACGTGCAGGAATCTAATGTTATCACGGCACTGGAATTAGAAGAAGCAATTAAAGATAAAGGAAGCATCCAGGCAGCATATGGTGATGACATTAAAAAGATTGGTTTTATCCAGTGTGTAGGCAGTCGTGATCTTTCTATCGGCAACGGTTACTGTTCAAGGGTATGCTGTATGTATGCTGGTAAGTTAGCCAAACTAATCAGACAAGATTTGCCTGATGCTGAGATTGATATTTTCTACATGGATTTTCAGAGTTTTGGCAAAGGATTCAGTGCATTTAAGGAAACCTTAGAGGGAACTGATCAGGTTAAGTTAATCAGAGGTATACCTAGTAAAATTTATGGTTTTCCGTATGACCGTCTAACAGTGCGGTATGCTAATTCTTATGATGGTAAGCAGATTGAAGAGAAATATGATCTGATTGTTTTATCAGTGGCGATTACCCCAACAAAGGGAAGCCAAGATATTGCCGAGCAGTTGGGTATTGACCTGGATGATTATGGCTTTATGGCAGGTAACGGTAACAGTGCCCAAACAAGCAAACAAGGAGTTTTTATTGCCGGAGTTTGCCAGGGGCCAAAGGATATACCCCAAACTGTTGGCCATGCTAAAACAGCTGCAGGAGAAGCCTATCGTTTCTTGTGTGGCTAAGATCAAAATCAAGCAAAGAGCAAAAAACCTCCGGAACAATCCGGGGGTTTTTTTATATGAATAATTACAACTGCTGAAGAATAATGATTATGAGAGACATTATTATAATGGGGGTCATAATATTGAATAAAAGGCAGATGATGGAGAAGAAGATTCTGGAAAAGGTTGATCTGCTTATTGAAATCATATTATCTTTAGATATGTGCGAAGAACAGGAGAAAAGTGTTTATCTGGAAAAGGGTTCTTTAATCGCTGAAGAACTTTCAGATCTATTAGCAGAATTGATTGGTCCTAATGAAGATTATATCCAAGATGCCATGCAAGAACTCATTCTTCAGAGAATGCCTGATTATGACTTTGAAGACAGTGCGAAAGATATTAATAATATCCTTGAAAGATTAAATCAGAGGGAGAGTAAGACTGCCGATGAATTTAGTGTGAGTCAGGCTGCACCTCCTTTGGATCCTTTACAAAAGGCGATCAATTACCTTTTCCCTCAGTTTGAGATCATCAAGAACCATAGGCATCAGGGACATTATTTCAGCTATTACATACCATCCCTTAAAGTAGCAGTTGATGATTGTTCGTCACCAGTCGCAGATCCTGTGCGCAAGGAATATATCTGTCGTCAGGCGGGGATCAAACTTATTCCCATCAGCCGTGATCTTCCCTGCTCACGGGAAATCATAAGAGAAATAAAAAGGCGGCTTGACACCGATACCACACTCTGCTAAAATTAATATAATTCAATATAAACCGTTGAAGGGGAAGAGTAGGTGTTTCCTAATTATTAAGCGAACCGGTGATAGGTGTAAGATCGGTATAATAGGACACTGAAAGCCACCCCGGAGGTGCCCACCGAAAATATTAAAATAAGTAAGTGAGGCCGGATTTATCCGTTATCATAATATGAGTTGGGCCCTTTGTGGAGCCAACTAGGGTGGTACCGCGGAAATAACCCCGTCCCTTGATGTCAAGGAACGGGGTTTTTATATTGTTGGAAAGGGGGAGCGAAATGAAAAACAAAGAAAGAGGAAGCCTTGTTGCGGAAGTTGTTCAGAAAATGCCGCAATCTGGAATTCGTAAATTTTTTGACCTGATCGAAAAAACAGAAGGGATCATCTCCTTAGGGGTAGGAGAACCCGATTATATCACACCACAACCAATTCGTGAGGCCTGTATGAAGGCCATGTCTGATGGCAGAACCAAGTATACATCCAACTCCGGAGCACCAGAATTGCGTGAGGAAATTTCCCATTATTTATATAATAGATTTGGGATCAGATATAATCAAGATCACATTTTAGTCACTGTAGGGGTAAGCGAAGCACTAGATTTAGCCATGCGTGCGATTATCAACCCCGGGGATGAGGTGCTGATCGGAGAGCCCTGTTATGTCTCATACGCACCCAATGTGTCTTTAGCAGGCGGAGTCCCTGTTTTAGTTCCTGCCAGAGCAGAAGATGGTTTCAAGCTGCAGAAAAAGGACATTATCGCTAGGATCAATGAAAGAACAAAAGCACTTCTCCTTTCATATCCCAACAACCCAACTGGGGCGATCATGGATAGATCTGATCTGGAAGAGATCGCACAAGTTGCCAAACTTTACGATATTATGGTTATTTCAGATGAGGTTTACGCAGAACTGACCTATGGAAAAAAGCATGTTAGCTTTGCTTCTCTCCCTGATATGCAAGAGAGAACAATACTGCTCAATGGTTTCTCTAAAGCATTTGCTATGACCGGTTGGCGATTGGGTTTTGCTGCGGGGCCAGATGAAATTATTAAAGCCATGTTGAAGATTCACCAGTATACCATGTTGTGTGCACCGACAATGAGCCAATTTGCCGGTGTGTCTGCCCTGCGGTACTGCGCTGACTTTGTTGAGGAAATGGTTGCAGATTATGATAAGCGACGGCGCTTTATAGTCAAGGGCCTGAGAGAATTGGGTTTGTCCTGTTTCGAGCCTGAGGGTGCATTCTATGTTTTCCCCAGCATAACAAACACAGGAATGACCTCAGAAGAATTCTGCGAGAAACTTCTTTATGAAGAAAAGGTGGCCGTAGTTCCAGGCAATGCCTTCGGACCCAGTGGAGAGGGACATATCCGGTGTTGTTATGCCGTTTCCCAGGATAAGATAGAAGAAGCCCTGGAAAGGCTGGAGCGATTTTTGCGCCGCTACCGACAAACAGCAAATACAGCCATACTATAAACAACCATTTCAGCTATTTAATAAATTAACTTGGAGAGTACTTTCTTTACTCTCCATTTATTTTTGTAGAGCCATCAGTGTTATAGCTTCCTGATAACTTACACCTAACAGGCGTCTGATAAAGGGATGCTTTGACCAGGGGATTATCTCACCCAAAGAAATGTAAACTGCATATGCTTTTTTTATTGAGGGGGAATCGGGATATCTGTGGATGAAATTCTCCAGGGTCTTCAATACCTGCGCTTTTTTTGACAGGTCAAAAAAACTATCTATTTTAATCTCATCATCAGGTTTAAAGTGATACTGCTCAAGGGACTCCCAGAGTGGGGTCAGTTCAGATGCAGTAAAATGGATACCTGAAAAATAGGGCAATTCCGCCAGCAGGTCTGCTCCTTCCAAGTAACAAGGGATCAGATCGATTATCTCTTGTGGATTAATCTGATTATCAAAAGCATAATTTTCCGGGTTAAGGTGTAGTGACTGCAAAGTTTTAAACAGCTGAAATCGGGTGTTGGGCTGGGTTTTTACATCATTCAGTGCACTTATTATTACCTCTCTACAGAGAAAACGCACTTCACGGCTGATCAAGAATCTAGTATTATTAGTAGTATCGTTCTTTATTACTTTTATATGAGGGAGGTAATCAGTTATTCCCTGATAGATGCTGCTTGATCGAGGTGTTATAAATGAGTGCAGTTGAGTGAAATTGGACAATAGAGGGTGCTGTATATAAACATCAAAAAAAAGCGTATCCAATGTCTCCTGGGGTGAATCATTTACAAAGCTGTGAAACCTTGATTGCATAAATATATTAGAAACAGAATTATTATCCCATGCTTCGAGCAGTTTTGTTAGAAACTCTTTGGTATTGTTATTATTTGTCATCAGGTTTTACTCCTTTCACCAACTTCACTCTTTTTATTTTCTCCATCTGCATTATTTATAATCTTTTTTAATGCGAATGGAGCAGGTTTTTACAGGTCACTTGACTAACTAATTAGTATTAACATTTTTTTAGAAGGATGGTATGGATGGAAAATAACGGAAGATATCATATTCCTGCACTCTTCAGTAGGGATTTTTTTGCGGAAGGGTTTACTGTAGTACCTAATATATTCATTAAATACAGTCACAGGTTGGGTTTAAAGACAACAGATATCATGGTAATGTTAGCCTTTTTCTATTTTCAACAGCAAGGAAGGTATGAGTTGGAGATGGCTGATTTTGTTCAGCTTCTTCATCTTCCGGAGGGTGAAATACAATGCTCTATTGATAAAATGCGAGACCTGGGGGTGCTTACCGATACTGATCATGTTCTAGAGACGAGAGGCTTGTTTGAAAAGGTAGCTGACCTCTGGGCGGAGGAAAAGGTGCAGGATGAGCAAAACAAACAGCAGCATGCGTCACTGGCCTTGCAGTTCAAACAGAGTCCAACCCCTTTGACCAAGACTATTAATTTATTTGAACGGGAATTTGGGAGGGCCTTAACACCTATTGAAATTGATAAAATAAATAATTGGCATTATGATCAAGGCTACACTGATACTTTGATTAAAGAGGCATTGAAAAGAGCGGTTTTGCGTGGAATATTAAACATGAACTATATAGATAAAATTTTGGCATCCTGGGCTAAAATGAATATACGAACAACTAGAGAAATAATAGAATATGAAGAGAAATTCCAAGACAAAAAAAAGCACGTGAAACAGCCAAGAACAGGAACAGTTGAGCATCATGATGAAAAGTTCAAAGATATCTATTTAACATAAGCGAAGAGCAGGTCATAAAAATGAAGCAGGTTACGGAAATCCTTAATAATTTAAAAAAGACTTTAAAAGGTGAGGAGCCTAGATCCCCTATAGAAAACAAGACACCTCATTGTAGTATTTGCCAGGATCGAGGAGTCGTCATCATTGATGGTGAAAAAGCACGCATCTGTGATTGTGTGAAACAGGTGCATCGGGAACTGCGCTATGAACACGCAAATATCAGCCCGGAGATCAAGAATCATCTTTTGGAGGATTTTCAACTGAAATATTACCATGGAGAACACCGCCAAAGGGCAGCGCGGGTTCTTAATGATGCTCGTCAGTTTGTCAATGATTATTTGGAAAATCATCACAGGTCAGGCCTATTGATCACTGGTGATGTGGGGGCTGGGAAGACTTTTATTGCAGGAGCGATCACAAACTTTTTGTTAAAAGAGGGCGTTCAGGTTTTATTCCTTGTTGTGCCCGATTTCCTCGATACCCTTAGAGCTACTTATAGTAAAGGAGGAGCGGAAGGGGATGAAGCCACATTAATCAGAGAAGCACGTCAGGTAGATGTTTTGGTTTTGGACGATTTGGGTGTCCATAATTATACACCCTGGACCTGTAATAAAATATATTCTCTGCTAAATTACCGCATGAATTACCGCCTTCCTGTGGTGATCACAACTAACTTGGATCTCTTTGAGATCGAAAAGCATTTAGGGAAAAGGACCACATCTAGAATTGTTCAGATGTGCAGTGTCTATCGCCTGACAGTAGATCAGGATATCAGATATCAAAAATCTCTGGAGAGCAAAAGCTAAGGAACTGATGGGAAAATCGTAAAAGCAATGTGGAAAAGCAGGAAATAATAGCCGTATCAGCGAAATTCTAAATAATCCGAGGAGGTAATAAGATGAGTAAAATAGAAGATTTTGGACGTCCTGAAATATTAACACTGGATTCTTATGTTCCTGGCAAACCGATTGAAGAAGTTGAGCGGGAATTTGGAATAACAGGAGTGATTAAGCTGGCTTCGAATGAAAACCCGCTAGGGCCATCCCCTGCGGTTATAGAATCCTTGAAAGAGGCGGCTCCCAGTGTTTTTAATTATCCGGACAGCAACTGCTTTAAATTAAAGAAAGAAATCGCTCCCTTGTTTGGATTATCAGCAGATCATTTTGTTTTCGGCAATGGTGCAGATGAGCTGATTAAAATGATCGGAGAGACATTCCTTAATCCTAATGATGAGATAATCTATGGCTGGCCAACATTTTCTGAATATATATTTGTCAGCAAATTGATGGGAGCAAAACCCTGTGCTGTGCCTTTAAGAGATTTCCGCTATGATCTTAAACAAATAGCTGAACAGGTAAGTGAGCGCACAAAACTTATTTTTATTTGCAACCCTAACAATCCCACAGGAACTATTATAGATAAGCAAGAGATGGAAGCGTTTTTAGAGATGATTCCATCTGATATAGTAGTTGTTGTTGATGAAGCATATTATGAATATGTAAGTGATCCGCGTTATTCCAGTGCAGTAGAACTCATCGATAACAATAGAACCATTGTACTGCGCACCTTTTCTAAGGCCTATGGTTTGGCAGGCCTGCGTATTGGCTATGCAATTGCCAGTCCGGAAATTGCAGCACTGCTCAACCGGGTGAGAGAACCTTTTAATGTTAATTTGCTTGCTCAAGAAGCGGCCGTAATCGCTTTACGGGATCAGTCACACGTTCGTCAAAGTAAAGAGTTGGTAGATGAAGGGAAACGATATTTGTATCAGGAGTTTGAGAGACTAGGTTTAGATTATGTGCCTTCAGAGACAAACTTTATTTTCGTCAATATTAATAGAGATTCCAAAGAAATATTTACAGCTTTATTAAAAGAAGGGGTCATCATCAGGACAGGAGATATCTTTGGTTATCCGAACTATATCAGGGTAACAGTGGGCACACCAGAGCAGAATAAACGGTTCATTGTCTGCCTCGAAAGGGTTATGAAGTAAAGGCGGAGAGACATGAGAGGTGAAATGCCTTGGAGGTACGTTGTGCCCTTTGTGGTAAGAGAGAAGTTATTACAGATGTGCATAAAGATTATGATAGTCTAGAAAAAAACAAAAAAGTTACCTACTTTTGTGAGATGTGCCTATCTAGGTTGCAGCATGACGCTACAGAATATAATAAACCGAAAAAACCGATTTGATAAAGCTGTCGAAAGCTAATTCAATATGGTCAATATAGTCTATTTTCTAATTCAGAGATAAAAATATCTCTGAATTTTGTTTTACGAAAATTATCTTATAACAATATAAGCGACATATATTACCAGAATTCCCGAAGGATTCCATTTGACATATAACGAAGAACATCCACTAAATGCCAAATAGATGAAAAGGGGAGGTAATAGTGGTGGCTAAGACAAAATCCGAACGCAAGATAATCAATTCTTTGAATGATGGTTTTTTGCGTGGCAAACAGGAAGACGAGATTTACTGGGATTTGGGTGATGGGGAGCTGGGTGGCAAGGGATTAAAAAAGAATAAAAACATCAATGAGAGGATACATGACTTAGAAACAGAACTTACAGAGAGAAATAAGGTAATCAACTCAGTACGCAAGCGAAATGAGGAATTTACAAGAGCTCTTGAGGAAAAGGAAAAGAAAATGCACGAATCACAAATAATCATCAAAACAATGGAAGCAAACCTGCATCAATTAGAGGGAGAGCGCAGGCAATATCTGGACAAGATCGAGGAATACGGAAAAGAGATCTCCGGGATACAGGATAGGTGTTCACAAGCAGAGGAGGATATTAAAAACCTGACAACCCAATTAAAGGCACGCACGCAGGAAAATATCATTTTGAATAAAGAAAACAAGGATCTCCAGCGCACTAATAATCAGTTGCAAGAAAGTGTCGTTCTTTTAGAAGATAATGTCTGTAAGTTGAATAGGGAATTAAATCAAATTGAACCGGCCAAAGATGAAATGGAAAAAAAGTTTAATAAGGCATTAGATAGTTTACGCAAAGAGGTCAAAGCCAAACACCAGGAGGTATTGCGGCTCAGCAATCAAAACACAACTGTGGAAAAGGCATATAAAGATCTGCAGCGTGTCAATGAGAATTTAGAACTTGAATTAGATATGCTGAATACTACAAATATATCTTTGCAAAAGAAGATCGAAAAAATAACACTTCAAAACAGCATCCTAGAAAAGAAACTGCAGAATAAGTTGGTTCGTATAGTACTTGCATTTTGTGGGCTTTTTAGTCGGAGATCTGGGCGTAAAATGAAAGCTAGAAATGTGGAATTATAGTAGAATAGAAAAATAGTGGTGTGCCCGACAGGAATCGAACCTGCGCTTCTGGCTCCGGAGGCCAGCGCTCTATCCTCTGAGCTACGGGCACTTAACTATATTAATTTTAACTGTAGAACAATGACTTGTCAATCACCTGCCACTTCTGATCGGTTTTTGGTATAATGTTTATTAAAGGGGGGTCAGAAGTGGCAAAGCTTGATCAATTTAAAAACAAGACTTATTTGAATAGGGATGTTACTCTGGAGCTTACTCAAAAGGATTTTCAAAAGATGGCTGCTGATAGTAAGCCACAGGAGATTGCAGAGCGGGCAGGGGTTAAATATCTAGAAGAGGAGTCTGAGTTCCTTGTTACTTGCTTAAACAAGGAGTACCATGTGCGTTTCCCTTCAGGTGAAATTTACTGCCAGGGTGATGATGAAATACAGTTGGATGTGCAAATTTTGATTCTGCATTATTTAAATTCAGCTGAGGGAGTTCCTTTACAAGATCGATTGATCTCTTTTCAAGAACTCCCATCCGGACAACTTTATATCAACCCATTTCATGGCAGAGCAGTCCGGCCGCTGATCAAGATTTTTGGTGATCAACCTGAAAAGTTTACCAAAGCCGGTCTGGCTTTAGGTGGAGAAAAAGGTGATAAAGGGGATGTAAGTATTAGGATCAACCTGTTCCCCAGGGTGCCGATTCTCTATGTGATTTGGCTGGGTGATGATGAATTTCCGGCATCAGGGAATATTCTCTTCGATGCATCAGCAGCGAATTATCTTCCCACAGAAGATTATGCTGTGGCAGGGGGAATGGTAGTTTTCGAGATGAAGAAATTGGCTGATCAAATGTAATTAAGAGGGCACCTTGCGCTTGCTAATGAATATAATGAAATAAAGTTTTAAAGTGAACGCGAGGTGATAATCTTGAAGATTTACTATATCAAGTTACCCCGTTTCTTGCGAGATTTCCTGAAAAAATTTATCAAGTAAAAAAAAGCAGCCTTTTTTTAAAAAGGCTGCTTTATCAGGCAAAGGCAAGACCACAGATTCCACCTGCGACAGATACTAAAATGGTGTAAAGGGCTTTCAAACCCAGTGCAATCAAGGATAAGGAACTCGTTGATAGGACTAAAGAGATAATGACAAAAAACAGGTAGTAAAAAGTGCCCACTTCTAGTCCGTAAAGGAGTCCTTTTCCACCTGCCTTTTTCGCAGCAAGAAAACCGCCTAGAAACGCACCTACTAGGTAGAGGAATGTACCAACTGGCTCAAGATAAACTTCTTTAAGCGCAGTAAATTGAAAACATAGTGCTATAATTACGATGCTGATTATTGCAAAGAGAATGGCCGCCGTTAAACCAAAAAGAATAGGATTACCATTGATACTCAACAGGGAACTTTTTTCGTCGCTCATAAATCACCATCCTCCTTTTAGGATTATGTTATTAACATATTAATTATTGATTCTCAATATTCCAATAGGAAACATATACAATTGCGCCTCTAAAGCAGCATTAGGCACAGTTCTATTTATGGTATAATCCATGAAGTTAATCGATCGATTATCAAGACAATTTATTTGCGAATGCTCATATTCATTTTGATATGTTGGGAGTGCGGAAGATGCCGGAAAATTTTAACGCCTATTGTGAAAAGCTGCAGGAAAGTTCTTATAAAATTACGCCTCAACGCCAAATGATTTTAAAAACGCTATTAGACAATGCTGAAAAGCATTTCAATGCAGAGGAACTCCACTTTGTTCTCAAACAAACGGATCCGGAGATCGGATTGGCCACAGTATATCGCACTTTAGAAATATTATCTGATTTAGATATTTTACATAAAATAGATTTTGGAGATGGGAGCGTTAGATATGAGTTTTCTGAACATGAGGCTCATAACCATCATCACTTGATCTGTATTAAATGCGGCCGAATCATTGAAGTTAATGATGACCTGCTAGAGGCTTTGGAAACTTGGATTGAAGAAAAGACGCTATTCCATATTACTGATCACCAGTTGAAATTTTTCGGCTACTGTAGAAACTGTCAATGAAAGTACTTTTTCATAACCTCGCTAAGCGGGGTTTTTTTTATGGACAGAATACAACAAATAATTTTTTATAGGCAGATAAGCGAAAAAAAACATGGAAAAATTTAGCAGGAATAATCTCCTTTGTATAGAATAATTTTCTAAGTTTACAAGGGGGCGATTGAAAGTGATCAGATATTTTCGGCAGTTTATGAGGGATGTTAAAAGATGGTGGGGAGGAGAAAAAGAAATAAAGAATTATAAGGAAATCTATTACTTACAGTCTTTTGCTTCTAATGCCCAACCATTGCATTCAGTTAACCCGGAGACAGACTGGTGTTTGAAGGGGGAAGAGTATCTGCGTAGTTCTAATTACAAAAACGCCAGTTTTTGTTTCGAACGTGCCTTGCAGATAGCGCCGCGTCATGTCGGGGCAATTTCTGGTAAAGGTTTTTGCCTTTATAAATTGGGCCGCTTAAAGGCTGCTTTGGACTGTTTTTTAGAAGCTCTTGCCTGCTCTCCCAAGGATGTTGCTCTGCTAGTCAACTGTGGAAATTGCTACTGCCATCTTCACGATTATGATAAGGCAATTCAATATTATAAGAAAGCTTTAAGATATGATGACTCACCAATAATATTGAATAATATAGGGCATTGCCTTGTTTATTTAAAGCGTGATGAGGAGGCTTGTTCTGCTTACCTTAAAGCTCTGGATAACTGTGATCAGGAGAATGCTGATATACTGGGCAATGCTGCCGCAGCTTTTTTGAGAACAGGGAATTACAGAGAATCTATGTATTATTTTGATAGGTGTCTGCAGCTAGCTCCGGAGGATCACCTTCTTCTAAACAATGCCGCAGTTTATTTAGCTTCTCGAGACTGTCCTGTTCAGGCGCTCAAATGCTGCGAAAAAGCAATTGCTCAAGAACCTGATAATCCGACCTATTTATGCAATAAAGGGATGCTTTTGTTAGAGATAGGCATTGGTGATCAGGCTGCCTATTATTTTGAAGAAGCACTACAGATAGATTGTTCAAATAATGCAGCCTGGAGTGGAAAGGCAGTTCTCCATTTCAGCAGAGGGGAAAGAAAGGATGCATTATACTGTCTCAACAGATCCCTCGGGTTGACACAAGGGGACGATTCTCCTGTGTCAACGGTAGACACAAGAGAACTATCCCCCTGTGTCTAAAAACAATCGCGATCCAATGCAGGATATCCTCTTTATTTGACGAATAAAAAATATTGGGGTTTGATTATGTCTAAATTCATTAGATGCTTAATAATAACAAATATCCAAGGATTATGTTGGGGGGATAAGAAATGGATCGAGAGAAGATTGCACAGGGGGTACGCTTAGTCATTGAAGGGATTGGCGAAGATCTCGAAAGGGAAGGATTAAGGGACACACCTGACAGGGTAGCGCGGATGTGTGAAGAGATTTTTTGTGGCCTGCACGCTGACCCCAAAAAGGAACTAAGTGTCTGCTTTTCTGAAAACCATAGTGAGATGATTCTGGTCAAAGATATTCCCATGTATTCTACGTGCGAGCATCACTTAGTGCCATTCTATGGGAAGGCGCATGTTGCCTATATTCCGCGCCAAGGGTGCCTGACAGGTCTCAGCAAGCTGGCCCGGGTTGTGGATACTCTGTCCAAAAGGCCGCAGCTGCAAGAAAGATTGACCTCGCAAGTTGCTGATACAATTATGGAGGTTCTCAATCCGTTGGGAGTAATTGTTGTTATTGAAGCAGAACACATGTGCATGACTATGAGGGGCATTAAAAAGGCGGGGTCGATGACGGTGACCTCTGCAGTGCGTGGTGTTTTTAAGACCAGTGAAGCCACAAGAGCGGAAGCATTTTCACTCATTAGAGATTAGTTGTGCTTTTGCAGAACTCAAGGGAAATTTACCACACGCATATTACAAATAGCGCCCCTTATTGGGTGCTATTTGCATAACTAATGTATTTGCGTTAGATATCGATAAGTTATAAACTATAAGTATATATAAGCTATTTGCATATCAGGGGTTAACATTGGGTATCAGCCTAACCTCTGGCCGGATATCTATTTTTGGTAAGGATGAGTAAAATGAAAATACTATTAACAAATGATGACGGTATACGCGCCGATGGCCTTGCTGTTCTTTGGTCAGAACTAAAAAAAATTGCAGAGGTTATTGTCGTGGCTCCTGACAGAGAGCGAAGTGCCACCGGACATGGAATCACAATGGATATACCTTTACGTGCTGAAAAGATTTCTCTTTTTGACGATAAAGCATGGGCAGTAAATGGCACACCTGCGGACTGTGTAAAACTGGCAGTAAACTGTCTGCTCGATGATAGCCCAGATCTGGTTATCGCAGGTATCAACCGGGGTTCAAACCTGGGGGTTGATATCTTTTACTCCGGAACTGTCTCAGGTGCGCTGGAGGGAACTATTCTCGGATTTCCTGCCATTGCAGTTTCAGTAACTGAATATAGTGACCCTGACTACAGGTATGCCGCATCTTTTATGAGCAAACTGGTTCCGAAAGTGCCTGAGGCCAATATCGGTAAAGATACACTGGTGAATATCAATGTTCCTTCACTTACTGCCGAAGAAATTCGGGGGGTAAAAATAACCAGATTGGGCAGCCGCAAATACATTAATTCATTTGAGACCCGGGTTGATCCCCGGGGGAAGTCCTACTACTGGTTAGGTGGAGATGTGGTTGACAATAATGATAATCGTGAAGACACGGATGTAGCATGTATTCAGGAGAACATGGTATCTGTTACACCGATTCAAGTTGACTTAACCAACTACAGGGTTATGGACAGCTTAAAAGACTTTTTTGATGATTTATCTGAGGGGCAGAGGCGTTTCTAGACAGTTTCGCTAATTACCATAATGGTCTGATACCAGCTTATAATCAGTAGTAATGTGAGTAAGGTAGTGGCAGAGAG
>DIQC01000002.1:0-11117 GCA_002426495.1 Thermacetogenium sp. UBA5472 | reverse complement strand
CTTTGCCAGAGTAGCGTTTTTCTATGCCATTATTTTATTTATTGTTATTGCTGCTCTTTGTTACTTTCTGCTGGGTTATATCAGGAACAGATAGATAAGCAGAGGAGGGATACCATGGATATAGAGCTGAAAGAGCTGCAGGACGGGTTTGACCGACTTTGTTACATTGTTTCTGAAGAGCATCTTAATACAATTTACATGGCTCTTCGCTTAGAAAAACCACTTCTTATTAGTGGTCCTGCAGGTGCAGGTAAAACGGAAATGGCCAAGTCTTTGAGTGAAATTCTGGGGGCAAAATTGATTCGACTGCAGTGCCATGGGGGTTTGGATGAAAATAAATCTTTGTATGAGTGGAACATTCAGCGGCAGTTGCTCAATATCCAAATAGATGACAGCTCAAAGGGTGCAGAAATTGTAGAAGAGGATCTGTTTTCTATGGATTATATATTGCAGCGCCCTCTGCTGCAGGCGATAACACAACAGGAACAGACTCTCTTATTAATTGATGAAATTGATCGTGCTGACCGTGACTTTGAGGCTTTTCTTCTGGAGCTGCTTTCTGACTATCAGATATCGATACCGGAAATAGGCACCATAGAGGCTGTTAAAAAACCGGTTGTTGTTATTACCAACAGTGGGGAGCGTGAGTTATCTGATGCTCTGCTCAGGCGCTGTGTCTTTTTGTATCTTGATCATCCGCCAATTCAAGCCGAGGCTTCAATTATTGGGGCGCGGATTCCGGAGGTGCTGGATACTCTCAATGAAAATATAGCCATGGGTGTGGCACAGGCGAGAGATAGGGGTTCCCACTTGGGCTTTGGCGGTGCTCAAGCTATGGACTGGGCAAGGGTGCTATTAATGTTAAGTTCTGATCAGTTCCAACAGGGTTATGTTGCCAAAAGCATGGAAGCATTGGCCTCTAACCAGGAGAGCCTTGCAGCTGCTGAAAATTATTATCGGCATATGCCCGCAATATCTGATGCAGAGGCAGGAGATACCGCCGGAAATGGAGAAATAAAAAACTGAGTCTTGTTTCATCTTTCATTCGGGAGGGAGGTTTAATATTTGGATTTATTAGAGGGAGAGCTTGAGCAAATTCAGAGTGATACGGGGGCTATTTTACAGCATCATGGTACCAAGCGACAGGAACTGATCCCTATTATCCAGGAAGTTCAGGAGAAGATGGGCTATGTTCCCAAGCCAGCTATGCAGTTGATAGCTGAGGCATTAAAGATACCGGAGGTGGATGTCTACGGTGTAACCACCTTCTATAACCAATTTCGCATGAATCCACCTGGAAAGCACCAAATCAAAGTATGTATGGGGACCGCCTGTCACATGATGGGTGGACATATTGTTCTGGATTGCTTTGAACGCAGACTGGAGATCAAAGAAGGGGAAACAACACCTGACCGGGAGTTCAGCCTGGAGCGTGTGGCCTGTGTTGGATGCTGCGCTCTGGCACCGGTTGTTGATGTGGACAAAAAGATTGAAGCAAAGGTTTCTCCTATTCGGGTTGATGGTATTCTGCTCACTTATGATATAGAAAAACAGGAGCAGGAGAAAAAGGCAAAGCTTGAGGAGGAACAAAAGGAAGGCGAGGAGAAAGGGGGACAGGTAGAATGAGTGTCTCACAAAATTTTGCGGATCTTAGAAGTGCTGCAATAGAAAAGCTAGAAGCAATAAAAGAAAAGCCGCTTATCCTCGTCGGCACCGCTACATGTGGGAGGGCAGCCGGGGCTTTAGAGGTTTTGAATGTTTTTAGGGAGGAAGTCAGTAAACATCAACTGGATGTGCAGGTTGAAGAGGTAGGCTGCATGGGCCACTGCTATGCGGAGCCTTTGGTTGTTATATCCAACCCGGGGTTTCCAACTCTAGCCTATGGTCCTGTTGACGAAGGAACAGCCCAGAGATTGGTCAGCGATTATCTTGTCAATGGTGATCCCTGTTATGAATTTGCTATGGCCGCTCTGGAACCCAATGATGAGTTCCCTACTTTTGAGGACTTTCCCAGGGGTGTCATTGAGAAGAAGATCATTCTACGGGATTGCGGTTTAATCGATCCTGATGATATCGATCACTATCTGGCCAAAGATGGGTATGCCGCCCTGGCCAAGGTTCTGGAGATGGAACCAACTGCTGTCATCGATGAGATTAAAGATGCCAAGCTGCGCGGGCGTGGCGGGGCTGGGTTTCCCACCGGGGTCAAATGGGAGTTCTGTTATAAAGCTAAAGGGTCGCCTAAATATGTGATCTGTAATGCTGATGAGGGAGACCCAGGAGCTTTTATGGATCGTGCCATTTTAGAATCAAACCCCCATCAGCTCATCGAGGGATTGATTATTGCGGCTTATGCTGTGCAGGCAGCAACAGGTTATATCTATGTGCGTGCAGAATATCCGCTGGCCATTGAGCGTTTGCAGAATGCCCTGGATCAGGCCCGGGAAAAAGGCCTGCTGGGCGATAAAATGCTGGGCAGCGATTTCAGCTTTGATATTAAAATATTTCCGGGATCCGGTGCTTTTGTCTGTGGAGAAGAGACAGCACTGATCACTTCTATCGAAGGCAGTACAGGGTTACCGAGTCATCGGCCGCCTTATCCGACTACGGCAGGATTGTTTGGTAAGCCCACAGTGATCAATAATGTAAAAACTCTCTCTTACATACCACATATCATGCGCCAGGGTGCTGAGTGGTTTAAGAGTATCGGTACAGAAAACAGTCCGGGAACAGCTGTGTTTGCCCTGGCAGGAAAGGTTGTCAGTACTGGTTTAGCTGAAGTACCTATGGGTACTACGATCAGAGAACTTGTCTATGATGTGGGAAATGGGATCAAAGATGAAAAAGAATTTAAAGCCGTACAGATCGGCGGTCCTTCAGGTGGCTGCTTACCTGAGTCATCACTTGAGCTGCCCATTGATTTTGACTCTCTGCAGCAAGGGGGAGCTATGATGGGCTCCGGTGGAATTGTAGTCTTAAATGAAGATGACTGTATGGTAGAGATCGCTCGTTTCTTTCTTGATTTCACTCAAAAGGAATCCTGCGGTAAATGCACCTTCTGCCGCTTAGGAACCAAACAGATGCTGGAGATTTTGACTGATATCACACAAGGAAAGGGTAAGCCTGAGGATATCGATCTGCTGCAAGAGTTGGCTGAGGATATTAAATTGGGCTCTCTGTGCAGTCTGGGGAAAACAGCGCCGAATCCTGTGCTCACTACTATTCGTTATTTCCGTGATGAATACGAGGCGCACATCAATGAGGGGCGCTGCCCGGGCTTGATGTGTAAAGAACTGATATCGTATATGATCGTTCCGGAGAAGTGCAGTAAGCTTTGCGATGTGTGTATCGGCAGCTGTCCGACAGAAGCCATCTACACAAGGCCGGATATGCTCAAAGCGATTCATCAGGACAAGTGCTTTAAGTGTAACAGTTGTCTGGTGGCCTGCCCACCTCAGTACAAAGCTGTAATCAGGGTATCTCCGCCTCTTGAAGAACAAACAGAAGCTGAGGAAGGGGGTAACGCAGATGAGCAGTAAGGTCAATATCACCATAGATGGGGAGCAGTATCAGGTGCCTGCAGGAGAAAACCTGCTATGGGCGGCTTTGGATTGCGGGGTTTATATCCCGCATCTGTGCAGCATTAGAGAAAAGGAGCGTTCAGATGCCAGCTGTCGGCTATGTTTTGTGGAAATCGAAGGGATACCTAATCCAGTCACATCCTGTACTCAAGAAGTAAGGGAGGGAATGGTGGTCAAGACACGCACCCCTTTGGTTGATCGTCTGGTAAAGACAGGTTTTGAATTGCTACTTTCAGATCACAAGCTGCGGTGTGGCAAATGCCCCAAAAACCGTCAGTGCGAATTGCAGAAAATAGCTAAAGAAAGAAAACTGAAGTTGAAATTGACACGCTTGCGGCCACTGCTCACCGAGGAGGAGCCGGTAGATGATTCTGCTAAAACCTTTATTTATGACCCGAACAGATGCATACTTTGTGGACAGTGTATCTGGGTAGATCATCATAAAGTTGAGGCGGGAGCAATAGGTTTCATCAATCGCGGTTTTGACCGAAAGATGGGTACATTTGGTGATGTTTCCCTGGCAGAATCGATCTGTACACAGTGTGGTGAGTGTGTTAAGGTTTGCCCTGTAGGAGCCTTGACTTTTAAAGTGGAAGAAGTGGAAAAAGGATAAAAGAATAAATAAACCGGGGAATAAATCCCCGGTGGGTGCACTAGTTAGTTAAGACCGAAACTGGTTACTTGTCTGAGAGACTACGTTCGGCTCGTTCGATGGCCATTTTTACCAGGTTACCACAGTCACGGGAAGGGACACTGCCCCAACCATCACTTTGCACGATATCCAGGACTCCCATTTCCTTAGCCAGTTCGTACTTGAGAGCTTCAGACATCAAACCACGGTTTCGACGTCCCATGATAACCTCCTTTGTGCACCTATCATTATTATTAAAAATATAGCAAGCGATTATACAGTCAGATTATGTTCAATCTGTTATTTTTGACTTAGAAAAGAATGTATATTATAATTATTCAGTATAATATTGAAATATTGACGATTAAACACATTTTTCGAGTTCTTTAACTTAGAGGAGGGAACGGCTGTTTTGAAAGTTTATGAATCCTCCCGCATACGTAATATAGCTGTCATTGGGCACGGTAGCGCGGGTAAAACATCTCTTGCTGAAGCAATGCTTTTTAATGCCGGACATACCAATCGCTTAGGAAAGGTTGACGATGGCACAGCAACAACCGACTATTTTCCTGAAGAAATAAAACGAAAAATATCTGTCAGCACAAGTCTTGCACCCTGTGAATGGAAGGATTGCAAGATCAATTTTATGGATACACCAGGCTATGCTGATTTTTTTGGCGAGGTAAAGGGAGCTTTACGTGTTGCCGATAGTGTACTCTTAGTACTCTGTGCAGTATCAGGAGTAGAAGTACAGACGGAGGTTGGTTGGAGAGAAGCTGAACAGGCCAATCTTCCTAAAGTAGCTTTGATCAATAAAATGGACAGAGAGAATGCCAACTTTGATCGCGTCCTGCAGCAGATGAAGGATGTCTTTAAGAAGAACATTATTCCTATACAGCTACCCATAGGATCTGCTGAAAACTTTAGCGGAATAGTCGACATTCTAAAAATGAAGGCGTATAAATATGCCTCTCCAAATGGTGCGTGCCAGGAGGAAGAGATTCCTGATGACATGGCAGCGGCTGCAGAGTCAGCGCGGGAAGAACTTATAGAAGCAGCAGCTGAGGGTGATGATGAACTCCTCATGAAATATTTAGATGGGGAAGAACTCTCTGAAGAGGAAATAGATACAGGATTAAAAAATGCTTTTAAGGCCAATTCATTTGTTCCTGTGTTATGTGTGTCAGCGTTGAACAATATTGGTATCGGTTCCACTCTTGACTTTATAGCAGATATTGTTCCATCACCTGTAGATGTGGCTGAAAAGCCGCTGGAAGAGGAACCACAGAGTGCACTGGTTTTTAAAACACTTGCTGATCCCTATGTAGGTAAGTTAAACTTTTTCCGGGTTTATGGGGGAAGTTTGCATAGTGACAGCTCTATCTATAATGCCAATAAGGATAAGGAAGAAAAAATAGGGCAAATTTTTACTATGCGTGGGAAAAACCAAGAAACGCTTTCCGAGGTAAAGGCAGGAGATATTGCTGTTCTTGCTAAACTTCAGGCTACAGAAACGGGAGACACCCTCTGCAGTAAAAATAACCCATTGAAACTTGAAGGTGTAGAATTTCCAAAGCCAATGCTTTCCATCGCTATCGAGCCCAAGAGTAAAGGGGACGAGGATAAACTTGGCGGGGCTATCAGTAAATTAACCGAGGCCGATCCCACATTAATTATCGAAAAGAGTGCGGAAACTAAGGAAACTATTCTAACCGGAACAGGAGAAACCCATCTGGATATAGTTCTCGAACGGCTTCATCAGAAGTATGGTGTTGATGTTACTTCTAAGACACCCAGTATTCCGTATCGGGAAACAATCAAAGGGACAGTTCAGCAGGAAGGTAAGTACAAGAAACAGACAGGTGGGCGTGGCCAGTTCGGCCATATCTGGTTAACCCTTGAACCAAATAACGAAGATGATGAATTCGTATTCGAAGAAAAGATTTTTGGCGGATCTGTACCCAGGCAGTACTTTCCTGCAGTGGAGAAGGGTCTTAGAGAAGCAATTACCGAAGGAATTTTGGCGGGTTGCCCGGTTATTGGATTGAAAGCCACCCTTTATGATGGTTCGTATCATCCAGTGGACTCTTCAGAAATGGCATTCAAGATAGCTGCTTCGATGGCCTTTAAAAAAGGTATGGAAAAAGCAGATCCGGTTCTTTTAGAGCCGATCATGAATATGGAGATCCTGGTTCCTGAGCAGTTCATGGGGGATATCATGGGTGATCTCAACGGCAAGCGCGGCAAAATCATGGGTATGGAGCCCCGGGAAAATGGAATGCAGTTGATCAAAGCCCAGGCACCACTAGCCGAAGTACAGGATTATCCTATTGCTTTAAAATCAATTACCCAAGGGCGTGGCTCTTTTAACATGGAATTCTCCAGTTATGAAGAAGCCCCCGCCAGATTTGCGGAAGAAATCATCAAAAAGCACCAGCAAGAACAGGAAGACAAAGAATAATAGACTACTAATCAGAGTTAAGGAGGGGCTGTCTCTAAAAGAGACAGCCCCTCTGAGTCAGGGGGACGGGGACTTTGACTCACTAACAGAATGTGTCAGGGGACAGGGGTCTTGACACACTGCGCCACCCGGTCGCCAATCCTATGGCATCCGGCCAAGCAGTCGGTACCACAAATATAGAAATGGTATTGACTTAGTCCGTAAAGTGGATTAAAATAGTCCACAATAAGGGTGATATAGCTATGGAGATTATCAGAAGAAAAACAGATTACGCTATTCGAGCATTAATACACTTGGCCCTTCATCCTCATCAAGAAACAACAACTGCAGAGATTGCTGAAGAGCAGGAGGTACCCCTTGAGTACCTGCACAAGATCTTACAAAGATTAACACACGGCAATATTGTCAATTCACACAGGGGGGCTTATGGAGGGCTTTCCCTGGCCAGGGATCCCGAAGATATCAATCTTCTAGATATCATTGAGACCGTGCAGGGCAAAATCAACATGAACAAGTGTTTCTTAGGCAAAAATGGCTGCCCGCGGGCTCCCAAGTGTGTGTTCAAATCTAAGTGGTTGCAGTTGGAGCAAAAAATTGCAGAATTCATAAGCCAGGTCACCCTGCAAGATTTAGTTGATCAGGTTCGTCAGGGTGGTTACCAGGAGAAGGGGGGAGAAGGCGAGGGTTAGCAAGAAGCTGAATTTTGCATATTGGTTGGGGGTGTTTCTTTAACAGTAGCTATATTTTTAGTAAATTATTTAACATTAATTGTGGCTCAAAATAATCGCTTATCGCTTATTAATAATTGAGGAGGGAGAAACATGTTTTGTTATCAGTGTGAGCAAACTGCAAAGGGTACAGGCTGCACCAAGTCAGGGGTTTGTGGTAAAAATCCTGATATTGCCAGTATTCAGGATGCGCTTATCATTGCCTTGAAAGGAGTAGGTGCTTATGCCTTCCATGCACGAGAACTTGGTGCTCGTGATGAGCAGGTAGATGCTTTTTTTGCAGAAGGCCTCTTTTCAACCTTGACCAATGTCAACTTCAATTTGGATAGCCATATCAAGCTGCTGCTCAAGGCAGGGGAGATGAACCTGCGGGCTATGGAGCTGCTGGACAAGGCTAATGTGGAACATTTCGGGGAGATGGAGCCTACGAAGGTACAGGTAGGGACAAAGAGTGGCCCAGGCATCTTAGTCACTGGCCATGACTTTCTTGACCTGTATGAGCTTCTGAAACAGACAGAAGGCAAGGGGATCAATGTCTATACCCATGGGGAAATGCTCCCCGGGCTGGCCTATCCTGAACTGAATAAGTTTCCACATCTGGTTGGCAACTACGGTACTGCATGGCAGAACCAGAAGAAGGAATTTGAGGAATTCTCCGGTTCTATCTTGGGAACCACCAACTGTGTACTGATACCTCGGGATTCTTACAGGGACCGTATGTTTACCTGTGGCATTGCAGATCTCCCAGATGTTGTACACATCCAGGACCGTGACTTTACTCCAGTCATCGAGAAGGCTCTTTCCTTGCCTCCGCTTGAGGAGAATATTGGGCCTACGACAACGACTGGTTTCCATCACAATGCTGTTCTCAAAATAGCTGATAAGATTGTCGCAGCAGTTAAGGCAGGCAAGATTCGCCATTTCTTCGTGGTGGGTGGTTGTGACGGCACACGCTCCAGCAGAAGCTACTATACAGAGTTCGTTGAGAAGCTGCCCCAGGACTGTGTAGTCCTGACTCTAGGGTGCGGAAAATATCGCTTCAACTATCTGGACATGGGTGATATCGACGGCATTCCACGCGTTTTGGATATGGGACAGTGCAATAATGCCTATTCAGCTATCCAGGTGGCATTAGCTTTGGCAGATGCCTTTGACTGCGAGGTTAATGACCTGCCGTTGAGCATAGTGCTATCCTGGTTCGAACAGAAGGCAGTATCCGTTCTCCTGACACTGCTGTACCTTGGTATTAAGGATATCCGTCTTGGGCCAACACTTCCGGCGTTCTTGACACCGAATGTGATCCAGGTGCTCCAGGATAACTACAACCTCCAGCCGATTACCACACCAGAAGAGGACATCAAGACTCTTCTCGGGTAAAATAAACAAGAAATATAGATGAGACGCGGGAACAGTTTCCGCGTCTCGTTTTTTGTGCGTTAGTTTAACGCAGGGGAACGCAGTGACACGTTGTGTCAGGGGGACGGGGGTCTTGTCACATCAAAAGGCTTCATGACCTTTGCAGCGTGTCAAATGGACAGGGAACACAGGGGGACAGTCCCCCTGTGTTCCTTTCGGGGGTCTTTAGGTCGCTTGCAAGGAAGAGGAAGCAATAAGAAAGTCTCCTTGCTTCCTTTTCCCTTGCTTCCAAAATAATTTACTTGCGGGGTATTTTTTTGGGAACTAGCTTTCGTTCGAAGTAACCACAGGCGTAGGCGTTGGCATTTCCTCTATTTAATATCTCCCCCAAGCCTTCTTCTCCCACCAATTTCAAGAGCACAAGCACAGGTATCTTTTCCGGTGGCCTTGCCCAGAGCTCTTTGTATTTTTCAATACAGCCCTGACGCACCTCATCTTTGCCCTGAATCAAAATGTGGTACCGACAATCCCGGCATTTAGAGGTGACCCTTTCCCTAAACTCCGGGAGGATAACCCGGTGTCCTTCCCAGAGTTTATTGTTATTAAAGATGCTCACATTAACCAAACCTCTTTTCAGCTGCCCCGGATACTCTGAGTCACGGTGACGAGTCAAAGGGACGGTGACTTTGACTCATTTTCAGGGTGACTTATTCGCGGGGTATTTTTTGGGCTAGCTTTCGTTTGAAGTAACCACAGGCGAGTGACACAGGAGGGACAGTTGACACAAGAGAACCGTCTCGCTGTGTCAGTAACGCACATGCTCCAGGCATCCTTCTTTCAGGGAAACTGCCCTAAAGACGGCTGTTTTTCCATAGCGTTCTCGAACCTGGTCGCATGCCATTTCTATGCTGCGTATCTTGTCTCTGTTGCCGAAAAGTTCGGTCTGTTCTACCCTTGATGGGAAAAGATTGGACAGGGCTACTCCTACCATGCGTACAGGCCAGCGCGGGGACCAGTGCTTCTGGAGCAGTTCAATGGCTGCTGCAGAAATATCTGTAGCGAGATTGGTGGGTTTGCGTAAGGTTCGCATCCGGGAAAGCCAACAGAAGTTAGTATCTTTAAGGGAAAGAGACACTGTCTTCCCCAGATATTCTCCTGCTCGTACCCTGTAGGCCACCAGATCTGCCAGTTCCAGAATGACCACTTTGATTTCACTTCCCATGTAGTCCCGGGGTAGAGTGATCTGCTGACCGATGCTTTTCACCTGGTTGAGGCTGTCCGGATCCACCGGGCTGGAGTCGATGCCATTGGCACTCAGCCACAGTGTTTCACCGTTGAGGCCGAACTTTTTTTTGAGGATAGCTACAGGGTATTTGGCCAGATCCCCGATAGTGTGAATGTTCAGCTTATGGAGGTGCTGCTCATAGCGGTGCCCTACACCGAAAAGCTCCCGGATCGGCAGTGGCCATAATAGGATGGGTATCTTTTCACGGGGCATCACCGTCAAACCATCAGGCTTTTGGAGATCTGCGGCCATTTTGGCTAATACTTTATTGGGACCCACTCCGACACTACAGGTGATCCCGATCTCCTGGCAGATGCGCTCCTTGAGCTGCTTGGCGATCTCCACAGGGGAGCCGAAGAGCGTTTGGGAACCGGTGACATCCATAAACGCCTCATCTATAGAAAATGGCTCTACTAGAGGTGTAAAATCATTCATAATGTTTAAGATGCGGCTGGAAAAATCCACATAAAGATGGTACTCAGGCTTGATAAAAATTCCCTCCGGGCAGCGCTGGCGTGCCTCCCAGACTACAGTTCCTGTTTTTACGCCCTTTTTCTTGGCTTCATAGCTGGCTGTGAGGACTATTCCATGACGTTTCTCCGGGTCCCCGGCAACAATGACCGGTTTACCCCGCAGCTTGGGATCCAGCGCCTGGTGCACACTGGCGAAGAAGGAGTTCATATCGGCAAGCAGAATAGCGCGTTCCACTTTTCATTACCCCCGAACACATGTTTTATTATATTTATATTATAAGGCAAACGCATGTTCTCTGCAAGGGGTGGTGCTAGCCTTCATGCAGGAATAATATTGCTTTATAGCGAATTGTTTAGATAATAAAGAAGAGGGGGGAGGTCATGATGCAGGTATCATCAATCGAGCTTAGCACTCTTGCTTGGTCAATATTTAATTTGCTGCTTATTGCTGCGATAATAATTCTCATAGTGAAAGGATTTTATGCAGTGCACAAGATATCCAAGACACAGGATTCTATACTGGAAAGATTAAATGAAGTTTCGGAAACTAATAAAAAGATTATTGATTATGTGAAAAACAAATGACGGAGCTTTAAAGCCAC
>DIQC01000070.1 GCA_002426495.1 Thermacetogenium sp. UBA5472 | reverse complement strand
CAACTTTAATGTCTCGCAGCGTTTCCTCATCTCTTCTCCCGCCTTTTCCAGGGCATAATATTCTTTAATATAATATGCCCGGGAATAAAGAGGGTGCATGTGGTGGTTAGTGGTTGGTCGTTGGTCGTTGGAAAAAAGATGAGACGCGGGGACGGTTCTCGCGTCTCATGACTGTTCCCGTGATGTACTGGGGACGGTTTAATGTGAAAGTGCGGGAATAAATGGATATTTTCATCCGTTCTCCTGTGTCAGGCACTGTCATGATTGTTCTGTTGCAAAATAGTTAAAGTCGTTTCCATATGCCCAATTGGCCGTTAGTGGTTAGTAGTTGGAAAAGATGGATGAAAAGATTTGGCCGGCGTAAAACTGTCCAAGACAGTTTCCGGGCACTCAGACTTCCGACCTCTGGATTCCGACTTCCGCCTTTCTAACTTCTGGCTTCCGACCTCTGCTCTTTCCGTTGAAGTCGGGAAAAAAGTCCTTTGTCGCACCTAGCTGCAACAAAGGACTTATGGCAAACACGCAATATTATGCTTTATTGGCAACATAAGGCATCTTACGCCTCGATGGAGGGACTTAAACTTAATTGACACCAATAAACATCTGTGTAAACATCATGCCGTAAGGGCCACCTGGAACAATACCGATACCGATATGAGTAAATTCAGGCTTCAAAATATTGGCCCGGTGCCCCTCAGAGTTCATAAGGGAACTATGAGCCTTGTCCACTGTACTATTACCGGCAATATTCTCTCCCGCCCAGCGGTAGGTGACCCCGGCGTTTTTCATCATATCAAAGGGAGACCCATAAGTGGGTGACTGATGACTGAAATAATTCTTGTTGATCATATCCTGACTTTTCAATCTAGCCAAATTTACCAGTCTATTATCAACTGTAAGCGGCTTCAGTCCTGCTCGCTGGCGTTCCTGATTGACCAAGTTAACCATCTGCTGTTCATATTGGGACACTGAACTAGGTGCAGGCTCCGGCTCCGTCTGTGGCTGTGGATCCGGTCGTGGTTGTGGTTGTGGCTCTGGCTTCGGCTGTGGAGTAGGTTCTGGCTGTGGATCCTGTTCTGGTTTGGGTGCCGGCTCCGGTTCGGGCTGTGGTTCTGATCCCTGCTCCGGCTCAGGCTCCTGTTCGGGCTGTGGCTCTGATCCCTGCTCCGGCTCAGGCTCCCGTTCTGGCTGTGGTTCAGGCTCCGGCTGCGGTCGCTGCTTCCATTCCGAGCAAATAATTTTAATATCATCTCCTGGGAAAACCTGCTGGAGAATCCTCGTCAACAACTGGTCACTAAGACTACCCTGGTAGTGAATATAGCGCGTTGCTGCAAAAGCAGTCACAGGAAGCAGGGTTATCAGTAAACCCACAAGTAGTACCGATATGGAGTATCGCAATTTTCTGGGGAACATCCTGGTTTTTCGGCTCCTTTCTAGTGATTTAGACATTATTATACTGAAATCTCTGTCATTTTAGCGAAGCCGATAATTCCCCTTTATACAGCATAACAGGGAATAAGGCGTCCAGGACACGCCTATAAGCCATTTTTTATATATTTAGGACCCATTACTCAATTATGACAATTTAGGACTCTTCGCCCTTATGACTGTCCGCAGCCATCCCCTCTTCATATCCTTTCCGATAACCCTGATCCCACCCCTGATCAAATACTACATCAGCATCCTTCTTGCCCGCCTCATACCCCTTCTCCAGGCCATCCAAATATCCGTGTTCTTTACCCTCTTCCCGGCCTTTCTCCCTTCCTTCTATACTGCCCTTCCTGTATCCCTTGGCAAAGCCATCTTTGTGTCCATCCTCATAGCCACTGTCATAACCACATCCATAAATATGCTCAAAAATCCGCATCTTTTCCCCATTTCTGGCCTTGCCCATTTTCAAACCCCCTTAGCCGCAGTATTTGACCCGCCCCCTTCAAACGAAGCTCTTACCCCCTGCTCTGCCGCCCTTCGGAAGGCTTTGGCTTTGGCTTTTCTTCCTTCTGTGCAACTTCTCCAACCATAGACAGCAGTGTGCTCAGCATTTGTGGGCTAACCTTTTTTCCTGATTGTTGGAGTAGACTCGTCAGCATCTCAGGTCCGGGTTTTCCTTGGGACAGCATACCGGTAAGCATACCTAAAACATCATTACCCCCGGTTCCTGTTCCGGTTCCTGTTCCCTTGGCCACATCTTGCGCCATATTCACAACGCTCATCAAGGTAAATAAAGACATAACAGTGATCATTGCTGGGAGATCCGCCCGTTTTTCATCAATACTTTGTAGCGTCTGGGCCATCAAAGATAACATACTCACATCTCGTTTTTCCAAATCCTGTTCCTGCCCCAAAACATCATCCTCCTTATTTCACGCACCCTCTTCATTGTATTCACTAACAAGACACCGGTTACTAACAAAATGATCTTTTTGGCTTAACTGAAATTAGGAAATGGCGAGTCAGCTCAGGATCAACTGCCCAGGAGTTTCTGCGCTTCAGATCTGAGAAGCTCGTTCCCCTTCTGAAGAGCATCATCAACAGCAGCAGCTACTAATTTTTCTAATTGTTCATTATCGCGCCCTAAACGGGGGGAGATTTTGACACCCATCACTCGGAATTGACCGCTGATCACTATTCTAACGGCACCATTTCCACTGCTGCCCTCCACCTGTTTACCTTCCAGTTGTTTGTCAAGTTTTTTCAAGAGTTTATTAATAAAAACTTGTGCCATGCTCTGGGTTTCAGGAATTGACATCAAGCATTCCTCCTCTCGCTTAAATGAACCGTCATCTCAGTTTTACCAGGCTTATCGCCAAAATCTGATAACATAAGCAAAATCAAAATCAGAAATAGTGTAAAAGGATTGGTCTTCCTCTCCCCTTCTTCAGCTAAAAACCACGGGATATTTATGCCAATGGAATCATGCAGATTAACAAAATAATTCTGAACAGGTTCACTGAAGAGCAGATCTAAGAGCCCATCCAGCACATCCGCCATTTTGCTCCCCTGTGGCCCCAGATAAGGGCGAAAGCTTCTTAAAACTTGCAGTGCATCTTGATCAACCGCCATCTGTATCACCATCCTTTTTATTCCTTATAAACCGAGGCCACTCCGTGTTTACGTTGTGGCCTCCCCAGTAAACCGGGATTTTATTTTTGCCGAAGAAGAGCAGAATCAGAATCGGAAAAAGCATAAACGCCCAGCTATTGACAAATTCAAATCCCATTAATAATCCCCCCCCTCATTATTAAATTGGATTTACACATCAAATTAAATTCTATAGCCTTAACCCATACAATTGCTTTACACCATAATATGTCGTTTAAGGGAATGCGTTACATGATGATGTGCTTTTTTTCATCCCCCCCCAGATTAAGTGAGGTGAGCGGACAATCCGGGCGCACACAGAATAATACCCGGATTGCTCCGGGTATTATTCTGTTGCCTTGATCTACTCAGTGATTAGCAAATCTCTCTACCAAAGAACAACAGAATCAGAATCAGGAAGAGAATAAAAGCAAAGCTGCCACAACCATCTTTGCCACCGAAAAAGCCTTGAGATTCCATTTCCATTTAAAATCACTCCTATTTTTTTGGGCCTGATCCTCTTAAGGGATCAGTGCCACGTATTTTTTCCTTTCACCCTAATATATAAATCAAGAGAATTATTTGCTACATAGATGCATGGATGTCTTTCAGCTCAGTCAGAGATAGAACAAAACGAAAGGCCTGCTTTGATCTACTCAGTGATTAACAAAAGTCCTTACCACAAAACAGCAGAATCAGTATCAAAAAGAGAATAAACGCCCAACTACCAAAACCACCTTTGCCACCTAAAAAGCCCTGAGATTCCATTTCCATTTAACATCACTCCTATTCTTTTTTTGGGTCTGATCCTCTAAGGGATCAGTGCCACCTATTTTTTCCTTTCATCCTAATATATGATTTAAGAGAATAATTTGCTACACAGATGCGTGAAATTCCGATCCCGGTTGTTCCCAACTCATCTCTGGCTCCTTCTCTGATTCTTGTTCCTCCTGTTCGTTTGAATTTTCTGGCACTGGAACATCCGCCAGGAACAACAAAGCCTGCATCAGGAAGAGTATCGTTGGTTTAGATTCTTTAGAGGATTCGTCACGCATGGGCAACTCTTTAAAGCCTTCACCAGGTCCCAAGATTTGTAGTGCATCAAGGGTTTTTTGGGCCGGCTCACTGTTGAGTAATTCCAGTAAGCTCTCCAGGGCAATGAGGCACCCATTCCCCCGGACTCCCAAATAGGGGCGAAGACTTTGGACAACCGATAGCGCTTGTTTATCATAGGAAATGCCGGCCACCATTAATCCCTCCTTTTTGAGTATTGTAAGAACCACTGCTAAGCAGGGGCTACTTTGTACCATAATATGGTTTATCGCTGGAAGTGTTCCTTTAAAAAAGCAGTCTTTCGAGATCCGGGATAGCCTCCAAGGCCGCCTGGCGGCCGCGCTCCAACAGCTCTGCAACCCGGCCGAAATCATCCAGCTTGCCATCATATTCCATGGGTGAGATAACCAGATCAGCTGACTGGAGATCTTGCCTGACACCCTGCAGTGTCATAATATCGATCCCCCTCTGAACCACCTGGATGAGGGTTTGTGGCTCTTCTACAGCCCCCTTTTGTTTTAGATCCACCCCAATAACTACATGTGAGCCTAAAGTGCGTGCTAAAGATGCGGGAACCATCTCCATGAGTCCTCCATCAGACAGCAGTGTGTCTTGATAAGAAACAGGGTTAAATATTCCGGGAATGGCGCAGCTCGCCGCAACCGCCATTCCCAAAGGGGCTTTTTGGAAATAAATTGTCCCCGGCTGCTTGGAATGGGGAGAGGTGTTGGAGAACACCACCTTCTTTCCTGTGATCAGGTCAACAGCAACTACGCCAAAGGGTGCGAATATTTCACTGAAGCTGTTTTTGTCCGTTGCTTTTTCTACCAGTTGGCCGATCTTTTCCCCGCTAAACAATGCACGAGGTATGGTATTCAACAAGCTGGTCATATCCCGCAGATTACTCAACAAAAACCGCACAAAGGAATAAGGAGTGAAGTTCCAGGCAAGAATATCTTCCTTACGCAGGCTTAAAGAAAGCTCTCGCATAACAGAAAGCTTCACCCCAGCAGCATAAAGAGCGCCTACAATACTGCCGGCACTGGTACCGGTGACCACTGTCGGAGTTATTCCATGTTCCTCCAGGACCTCCAACACACCGATGTGTGCTACCCCCAGGATCCCCCCTCCCCCCAGGGCGATCCCCATCTTTTTTCGTTTCACACCAGATCAACGCCTAACTTATCTAATACCACCCCGATGGGATTCAAAACAGTATAATCATTGGAACCGGCAAACAGCAGCCCTATGGCTTTATTTTCCTCACTTAACACTAAGGAGCCGCTGTCCCCGGCCATTGATTTCATTTCTGTCATTATCTGATCATGGAAGCGTACAACATCTGAGCCACCACCCATGCTAATATTTAATGTGACTTTAATGGCTGTAACCTTTCCTTCGGTAACACCGGAGGTGCGCCCGCTCTTCTTTACCATCATACCAGGCTCAACATCCATGATTCCATTCACCCTACCCAGCTCCATGATCTCAGGTGTTATCTCCTCAGGATTAGTCGGACGGGCGACAGCACAGTCGACTAGGTTCGTCGCCCCTAATTTTTCCAAACGCATCCGGTAATTGGGGCGAAAGGTGTGAATCACAGCATTGGCTGCCCTGACCCCCATGGCGGCCATTTTGCAATCCGGATTTCTGCTGAACCTTTCAATAGGAACAAACCTTTCTAAGTAACCGATGAGATCATTTTTCGTACCCCCATCATAGGCACC
>DIQC01000089.1:27860-99478 GCA_002426495.1 Thermacetogenium sp. UBA5472 | reverse complement strand
ATTTTTCGATTGACAAATACAAGCCAGGCGAGATTAAATATCCTGCATTGTTCAAAAAGTCAAGCGTTTGGAGTTCCGGAGAGAAGGCATTATTAAGACTATCAGCGGCACTTTTCAGTTCGTCCTCATGGAAGGCAGATCTCGGCAATGTGTTTCATAGCTTGGATGCCGATAATTGTAAGGTAGCAATACAGGCCATTGAAATTAGATATTTAGGAAACGGGGATGTGCTCTTATGAAAGCAATTAGAAATTTATTGGTTGATGAAAGAGGGCAAGGCACAACCGAACAAGGGCTTATCGTGTCGATCATAGCAATAACTGTAATTGCAATAATGGCAGTTATTGAGTGTATCTGGTGTGTATTATATAAGTTTGGTTACTAAATGATAAGTCGCATAAATAGTCTTATGCGACGTTTATAGCTTGAAAAGGGGAAATAATATGTTCTTTTTAATGCCTTAAGCTAATAAAAAAACGACGCATAAGATCGGCGCAGATTATAACCTGCGCTTTTTTTGTTTTCTCGGGGTGGTATTAGTGTTGGCAGCAGTTGAGGAACTAGCACAAAAGGTTCTATCCGAATATGAAAAACGGGTACTGATACTCTACATTGACGGTCTTAAATATAAAGATATAGCAGAAGCATTAAGTAAGAGAGAAAAGTCAGTTGATAACGCTCTGCAAAGAGCAAGAAAAAAACTAAGGGGTGCGTTCTGTGATAGAGAAAATTATTGAAGATTTTTTAGCACATCTTAAGAATATAGACAGTGCTGAAACTACTGTGCGATCATACCGCAGTGATCTGAAGAAGTTTATACGTTGGTCTCCAGAGACGTCATTAGAAAGCATTGGCCCTCTGGATGTCGCGGAGTTTAAAAGGTACCTTCAAAAACAGGGTCAGAAACCAGCCACCATTAACCGCGCCTTGGCTACATTATCAACTTTCTTTGATTGGGCAGTTGATAAAGGGCTGATAGAGAATAATCCCGCAAGCAATGTTAAATATGTAAAAGAAGTAGAAACTGCTCCAAAATCATTGTTCAGGCGTGAGCAGTTAGCCTTAATGAGGGCCGTTCACCAGGGAGAAAAGTTAAGAGACATTGCAATTATAACGTTTTTACTTCATACAGGTTTAAGGGTATCTGAAATGTGCCGATTAACGATGGACGACATTATTATGAAGGAAAGAAGCGGCTCAGTTACCGCAACTGGGAAAGGCAATAAACAAAGGAAAGTTCCCTTAAATGTGACAGTACGGAATGCCCTGGTGAAATGGTTTCGTGTTAGAGGTCATGAACCAGGACCATTGTTTTTAAGCCAGAAGGGGAGAGGGATATCCCCCAGGTCAGTTGAAAGGCTCGTAAAAAAGTATAGTTATCACGCTCATCTAGATGGAGTTACCCCCCATATTTTACGGCATACATTTTGCAAATCATTGATTGATGCAGGAGTAAGCATAGACCGTGTTGCAGTATTGGCGGGCCATGAGAGTTTAAACACTACAGCCAGATACACAAGGCCGACCCAGGTGGATTTGCAAAAAGCAGTTGAAAAACTGGCATGGGAATAGATCCAAATCGACCTCCAAAGCGCAGAGTTAACCTGCGCTTTTTTTGATCCGGCACCAAAAACCTTTTACAAAAATATACTGGATCAATCAGGGGGGATATGGATGAAAACGATTGATGTTAAAAACCTGGATATACCCGATGAAGTCTTTGACCGTGGGGTTCGCATACTTTTAGATATCGTCTTAAGGGAAGAAAAAGAACGCAAAAAATTGAAACTTCATATCTACAGGGAGAAAAAGGAAGCTAAGGAGGTGCTTAGAGCCTAAAGGCTTTTTCGTATGGTTGATGATCTGATACCGGCTCATATTTCTGGGCGTAGACTTACTGTGCTGCATGATCCAAAAGAAACAATATCACAGGAGTTTATAGACATAGGGGGGTATATACGAGTATCAACCCCGAAGGAAGCTCAGGCATCCAGTATTGAATACCAAAAGGATATACTTAAGCAGTGGGCAGAAGTCGAAAAATATAACCTGGTTAAAGTCTATACTGATATAAAATCAGGAGAATACAAATATCTTCGCAATGAGTTAAATGAAATGCTCAACGATGTCAAGAATGGCAAAATAAAAGGTGTGCTTGCCAAGGAGATCTCCCGGACAAGCCGGGATGTGATGGATATACTGGAGCTTAAAAGAGAAATAGCCAGCTACGGCGGTTTCTTTATATCTATCAAGGAGAGCTATGACAGCCGTGCAGATGACGATGAATTTCTATTGATACTTCATGCCGCCCTGGCACAAAAAGAGAGGAAACAAACCGCTGGACGGGTAAAACTGACCCAGATGATGAAAGCCAAAGAGGGGAAAGTTAATTCTCCTAATCCGGCTTATGGTTACATGTTAAGTGAGGATGGACAGCATTATGTGAAAAACCCGGAAACATATCCTACACTTCGCTTTATCATAGAGAAGTATATAGACGGTTGGGGACAGCAAAAACTTGCAAAATATTTAAACAGCAGAGGAATACCTGGCCCCCGGGGGAAAAAGTGGCATACTAACAGCATCAGAACTATAATAAATAATCCTGTTTACTTGGGTATCACAATGTATAATGTTACAACAACAGTTAGGACTGCTGATGGCAAAAGAAGGCTTGTGGTGCGCCCACGGGAAGAATGGATTGTGAGAGAGAACACCCATGAGCCATTAATAACTCAAGAAGAATGGGACAAGGTACAGCATATAGCTGAACAGCGCAGGAGAAAATATGAGCATGAATGGACATGTGAAAGGAAATACCTTGGATCTGCTATCCTGCGGTGTGCTGAATGTGGCAGCAAGGTTTATGGAACAAAGATTAATATCAAAAAAGGACATACAGAAGATAGATATTATTATTACCGCTATCGTTGTTTCGGACGGAATGGAAAGTGTACGCCTCCGATGAAAACATGGAAAATGGATAAGGTAGATAAGATGCTTATTGATTTAGTAAAAAATCTATTCAGCAACAAAGAAAGGCTAATGAAATCTCTAAACAAACAATTAAATTTTTGTGAGGACAAAGATAGGGAGGTTTTTGCAAGACGTGAACAAATCACAAATCGAATAAAAAAAATAGATAGAGCAATGAAAAAGCAGCAGATGGCATTTGAAGAAGATGTTATTACTCTACAGGAATATAAAGACAGGATCACTGAACTTCGCAACGAGAAACAGCAACTGAGCAACACTTTAATGGAGCTTGATAATGACCTTACAAAAGTTGATACAGTGGTAGAAAAATTTAATAGAGTGTTTAATAATCTCAGTCAAAAAATCAATAGATTTGAAGAGATGCCTCCACAAGAGCAGGTCTTTTTTATGGACAATATTTTTGAGGCGATATATCTCACGATGGATTATAAAATTACAAATATAGTTTTTAAGTTATAGAATTTTTTTGTGTAAAAACAGAAGTTTGGCCCGCCGAACTGCGTTAATAAAAATTTAGCCATGGGCAGGTCCTTCTTACAAACGCGCACAGGATATTGAAGTTTTTTCTCATATAACCACATAGATATCCCTCCTAATAATCAATTTCCCATGGCCATGGTTCTTCTATCCATTTCCAGGGAGCCTGCACTGGTCCAGAATGGCCGAAGTTGATAAGCGGGCCAAACTTAGCTTCATATGATTGTTTTGCTTGTTGCAAACGAATCGCCAGGGTATTGAAATTATTTATTGCTTCTTCATCGTTAGGATGGGTATCGAGGTATAGGTTTAGTTCTACCAAGGCAAATTCAATTTCCTGAAGCTCTCTCAGCATTCTTACACGCGATTTGTTCATTGTTTACACCTCACAATCCTGAGCCCTCATAGGATGGTGCCGGTAAGGGCGATAGAGTTCAGGGAACAGTGTTCCTTTATGCAGAGCCTCTGACAGGGGAAACATATCCCGGGCTGACATTTGCGGTGGCACATAGGCTGTGGCCAGTCGTAGGCGCGGGTAGCCTGAGCTATGGTAAAGAGCATCAGCGGCATTATCAATGCCATTTTCTTTTTTAGTCATTTTTTTACCCCCTTTTTCCTTGTCAACCATATTCAGTTACATTTTACATATAGTATGAAATGATGGTTAAAAAAGTGAATAAAACGTAAATATAGAAAGAAAGCCATCCCCATTTTCCTTGAATCTAAGGGTTTTGTAGCGTATGATACTTTCAGACATCAGCTATGTGTATAAATACAGATGCGCTTTTTTATTGTAGTAAGACAGGAGGAATTGCTTGGTGCAGCGGCTTGTGTTTTTATTTTTGTTGAGTTTTGGTCATTTAGTTACTGATATGATGAGCGGGGCGTTACCAGTCCTGCTGCCAGTTCTTAAGTCAGAGTTTTCGCTTTCTTATACACAACTTGGTGTAATAATATTGGTTTCCAATCTGATCTCCTCTGTAATCCAGCCCGTTTTTGGCATCTGGAGTGACCGCAAGGCGATTCTGTGGCTGCTCCCCATAGGCTGCTTTGTCGCTGCCCTGGGGATGGCTTTTGTGGGACTTGCTCCTACGTATATATTTGTCCTGATAGCTGTCGCCTTAAGTGGGATCGGGGCTGCGGCTTATCACCCTGAGGGTTCTAAACAGGCTTTTTTGATCAGTGGCGAGCGGAAAGCTACAGCCTTATCTATTTACTCTGTAGGGGGAAATATAGGGCATGCGCTGGGTCCCATGATTGCTGTGATGCTGCTCGGTTTCGGTGGACGCCAGGGGATGGCGTGGCTATTAATAATTGGTATTATTGCTGCATTTCTACTGGGCCATTATTTGCCCGCCATCCAGCGCTTCGCAGATCATAATAACCATGTAAGTAAAGCAGATACCCAGGTTTCACAAAACGTGGTTAAAAAGGGTGTGCTTTATGGCCTTTTTCTACTGATGATGATTATTATTATGCGCTCATTGGTTCATATCGGTCTGACGAACTTTATCCCTCTTTATGTTGAGGAATACCTTCATGGTAGTAAAGAGTATGGGGGATTACTGCTGACAGTTTTTTTGCTTTCCGGTGCTCTCGGTACAATTGTTGGCGGCCCCGTAGCAGATTGGATAGGAAGGAAAAAGGTTATGGTGTTATCCTTTCTGCTGGTAGTGCCATTATTATGGATGTTTTTGTTCAGTTCCGGGATATGGACACTGCTCTTCGCTGGTTTAAGTGGTTTTGTTCTGATCTCTACCTTTTCTGTTACTGTTGTCTACGCCCAAGAACTGATCCCCCATAATGTGGGGTTAGCCTCTGGTCTAACGCTGGGCTTTGCCTTCGGTATTGGCGCAATCGGTGGTTTAGTATTCGGTGTTGCTGCAGATGTTTGGGGGATTCCGGCGGTACTCAAAGTAATTTGTCTGCTTCCTATACCCGCTCTTTTGCTGTCCATAGCTTTACCTGATGAGAGAAAACGAGAGAGTACTGCCTGAGATGCAGAGTCGCGGGACGCGGGAGGGACGCGGGAGGGTTTTCGCGTCTCACTCCGGCTGTCTGTAGTTTTGTATGAGTCTGAATGTGACTGGTGATAGGCATAGTGTAAAGGACCGTCCCCGCGTCACACAAACACTTTGCACTATTGCTGTTGGAGTGATGAACAAGTGACTACAACATTTCAATAAAGGCGGATACTCTGGTTTTCATTTGTCCAAGATCTGATTTGGAATAGTCTGTTTCCACAGATATATAGGGGGTCCCATTATCATTAACAAGTTTTTTAACCGCATATTTTTCTATATTATAAGTGTGGCAGGCTTGGAGTATTACTTCCATAACCCCGTCAATCCTAAATTCTTGCAGCAATTCGGGTAGCAGTTCCAAACGCTTAAAATTCGGTGTCATAACAGAACAGCCTATGCCCAAGTAGCGATCACTTATGGCACCGACAATATCGTCTGTGTTTTCATCAATCATCCTGCGATTAGGTTTAATGCCACCGCAATTTTCCAAGCAGACAACAGCGCCCCCACTTGTCTCAATAGTGTTGACCACCTTATCCAGAACACCGCCAAGGGGACAGCCTGTTACCAGAATTCTCTTGGCATCCTTATCCACTGGCCTGTTGCCTTCGTCATAGGCTTTCTTTGTGCTGTCGATCAATTCACGCAGTTTATTGCAGCTTTCTTCCACATCAAAGCTGAAACCCGCACCCTCGATTACCTTATACATATCAAAACCTTTAATTGCAGGGGGATCCAGTTTGCCCAATTCGAAAAGCTCGCAATATAATTTCCTTTGCTTGTTCCTCAGTGCGGCAGCATCTCTCAGCTTTTCATCTGTGATCTTTACCCCGAATTTGTTTTCCAAGGTTTCTATAAATCGGTATAACTCCTTTTTCCATACTTTAGAAGCATAATCTCTATCAATACCTTGGGGCAATTGCAGAATATGTGTGTCTTTAATTTCACCCAACAACTCATACATCTTCTTCTTCCCGTCACAGGTTGTTTCCCCGACGATTATATCGGAAAAATATGTATAAGGGCATTTTTCAGTTATGGCAAAGCCATAACTGGATTTGATCAACGGGCATAGGTTTTTAGGCAGATCTGCTTCTGCATCCAAGATGGTTTCATCACTCATGCCGCATAACCCAACTGGAGTAATACCTGCCGCATCCAATATTTCTAGAGGGGTAAAGGTGCAGAAAATTCCGGCAACCTTGCCCCCGTTTTCTTTAATTTCCTTAACCTTCAGAAATCCATTCTTTCGCGCATCAGCAAATTCCTCGAATTTCTCTGGTAATTGTAAATCTATCATCTTATTCTCCTGTTTCTATAATGATTTTGCTAGCAGAGCAGCTCCCACTGCACCTGCATAACGGCCTAAGGGGCTGGAGAAAACTGTTGACCCCAGCTTTTTTGACAAAGATTCAATAATGTAATCGCTCTCACACAACCCTCCTGTCAAATAGAAGTTTGTATCGGATGTGGCGTGCCTGCCACAAAGAGAAACTACTTTATTGATGATGGATTCGACTACTCCATAAGCGATATTTTGTTTGGGTTGGCCACTTCCTATTAAACTGATGACTTCAGATTCAGCAAAAACCGTACACATAGAACTGATACTAATGCCTGAGCCTGTACTGGCCAAATCGAACATCTCTGGTAAACTGACACCTAGGGTATTTGCCATGATTTCCAAGAACCGGCCGGTTCCGGCAGAGCATTTATCATTCATAATAAAATCAACAACTTGCCCATTTGCCATGGTAATTATTTTTGTGTCCTGCCCGCCAATATCGATCACAGTGCAATCCTTTGCCTCAAATAAATAGGCTGCGCCTTTGCCATGACATGTTATTTCACTGATCATTTTGTCTGCATAGGGAACAGAAACTCGGCCATAGCCGGTGGCAACGTATTTGCTGTCGGTATAACCAGGGCCTGCCTGGGTAAGTTTTTCCTTGATACTATTGGCAGTATCCACGCTGCTCCATCCGGTAGGCAGAATAAGTTTGTGTACTATACTATTGTTTTCATCTAAAACAACTGCTTTTGCAGTGCTTGAACCAATATCAATTCCTGTGAAGTATATTTTTATCTCCTACCTTTCTCTTATTCGATCAAAGGGCAGTGTGTATATAACTTAAAGCATATAATAAGAAGAAGTCATATGTCCAATAACATATCGTTATGGAGCCGTAGGAACCAGTTGCCCGCCAAAATTATCTCGAATACTAACATTTTATCTTCAGATATCTTCCTACTCTATCATTCTTCTTTATTGACAACATATATTAAAGAATCCATATAATGGTGGAAAAAGATCCTGAGTTCGGCCCAGGTGTCGTTTTTCTTGAACCTGTTGGTCATGTGGCGTATGATACTTATGTTGCATCATTGTTGAAAAACAGGGACTTTCTTGCGTCTCTCCCCAGCTGTCTGGAGCTCTGTATGAGGCAGGGTGTGACTGGGGATAGGTAGGGATTGCCCTTTTTATTGGGAAAGCTGCTATAATGATTTTGTTAGTCTGAGGACGCTAGTTCTTGTTTTTTTGCAGTAATAGCCCAGTAATAGATGGAGGGACAGAAGTTATGTTAAGAAGTCAGGGGCAAACAACCGTACGTTTTTGGATTGCGCTGCTGACAGGGAAGTCAGCTGCGCTTTTATGCCGCCTTTTCCGTCATTCGGGCACATCTCTGCCTGGGGTAGTTGCCTTAAAGGTATACCCACAGCTTTTATCTGTACTGGCAGCTGACTATGAGCGGATTGTTGCCGTAACCGGCACCAATGGCAAAACCACTACAGCCAATCTGCTAGCCCACTTGCTGCGTTCCTCAGGATCATCTACAGTCAACAACCATGAGGGGGCAAACATGATTTCCGGGGTTGTTACTGCACTGATTAAAGACTGGACGATGTTGGGGGAGAGACGCAGCCAAATCGCAGTTCTAGAGGTGGATGAGGGGAGTGTTGGGAAAGTATTTCCATCCGTGAAACCTGATCTTTTGGTTGTCACCAATTATTTTCGTGACCAGCTGGACCGCTACTCAGATCTCGATCACAACATTAACCTGCTGCGCCGTATCTTGGACGAACTTCCCCAAACGTTGCTGCTGCTCAATGCGGATGATCCCCTGGTGGTGACTGCAGGCTGTGACCATTCTGTGGCCAGCTATTATGGAGTCGCTAGTGAGCAAAAAGACCAAACAGGGGATTGTGAGATCAGGGAAGGAAGTCTCTGTCCGGACTGTGGGGCTTTCCTGGCTTATAATTATTATAACTACGGACAACTCGGTGCTTATTACTGTCCCAATTGTACTTTCCGCAGGCCTGTGCCCGACTTTTTGGCCTCTGAGATCCAAGATGATGATTATCTTGAGTTTATATTGCATGTCTGCCAGAGGAAAGGCCGTAATGAAAATTGTTCAACTGCCGATACTGTACGGCTCAGAGCACAGATGCGGGGTTTTTATAATGTCTATAATATTTTAGCCGCCGCTGCAGCAGCCACTACTCTGGGTGTGTCTCAGCAGACAATTGCATCATCTCTGATGGAGTATGCTCCTGCTGCAGGGAGGATGGAAAAGTTTATTTACAAGGGTCGTCCCTGTACACTTAATCTCATTAAAAATCCTACTGGTTTAAATGAGGTTTTAAAAACACTGCTGCGAGGCAAAGGGGAGAAAGCTCTGGTAATTGCCATCAATGATCTGGCAGGTGATGGAAGGGATGTTTCCTGGCTGTGGGATGCTGGTTTCGAAATGCTGGATAATCCCTCGATTAAAATGATTGTTTGCTCAGGGCGGCGGGCTGGGGATGTGGGAGTTCGCCTGAAGTATGCAGGTGTTCCTCCAAATAAAATTATTATAGAACCAGAGTGTAAGCCAAGTATAGAAGGACTTGGCGAGCAGGATGCAGGGGAATATCATATTCTGGCCTCATATACATCTGTTTTTAACTACTCAAAACTCCTGCGTAAAATGGGAAAGGCGGTAGAATAAGATGCGGATCAAAGTTTGCCATCTCTATCCTGATCTATTCAACCTCTATGGTGACCAGGGGAATCTGCTGATCTTCTGCCGGCGAGCCCAATGGCGAGGCATTCAGGTAGAAGTCGACATGGTATCTTTTGGCGAAACGATCTGTTTGACTGGGTATGATTTTGTTTTTTTGGGTGGGGGAGCAGAGAGCAATCTTTCTTTGATGAGTAAGGAACTTCAAGAAAAAGGGCGTTTCATTGTTGAGGCTGTGGAACAGGGAACCGTACTTTTGGCAATCGGTCTGGGGTTCCAGGTGCTTGGGCGCTTTATCAAGACGCAGGATGGTGCCGTTCTTCCCGGAGCAGGGGTTTTTGATCTTTACATAGAGACAGGGATGGATAGACTGGTGGGGGATATCTTGTTGGAGACAGCTGTTGATCTTCAGGAGGAAATGAAGAAAACAAGTGTCGTCCGGGAGACACCTCTGGCCACACTTGTCGGTTTCGAAAACCATGCCGGGCGTACCTTTCTGGGAAAGGAAGCAAGGCCATTAGGGCGGGTTTTAAAGGGGCAGGGGAATAATAGAGATGATCTGAGCGAGGGTGCCCGTTATAAAAATGCTTTTGGCTCTTACTTACATGGCCCTCTACTTGCTAAAAACCCACATTTAGCAGACATTTTGTTATCAAGAGCAATACTCCGCCAGGGTGGGGGTAAGCTGACACCACTCAATGATGAACTAGAGATTTACGCACATAATGTTATAAAAAACCGACTGGTTGGTGGTTATAACAACTAACAACAGGTGCCAGTGAGACGCGAGAACCGTCCTCGCGTCTTAGGGTGGGCATTGGTGGGACGCGAAAAGACGCAAGGGACATGTCCTTGCGTCTACTCTACGGATTTACTAAAGGCCAACGACTAACGACCAACCACCACTACGGTGTTTCGTAAGGGATAACCTTGTTTTCCCAGGTTCTTATCAAAATATGATTATCCTTTTTATCCAACAGGTAGTTGGGTGCAATAGGTGTTTTGCCGTTGCCATATGGTGCATTAATAATGTAAGTCGGTACTGCCAAGCCGGATGTGTAACCCCTCAGGTATTCCATAATCTCTAAACCATCGTCTATAGAAGCGATTAAATGAGTTGTGCCCTTTACATTCTTGGCCTGAAAGATATAGTATGGCCTGACACGCAATCTCAATAGCCCTTGATTCAACTTCTTCATCACATTGGGATGGTTGTTTATTCCGCGCAGCAGCACTGCTTGGTTTCCCAATACGACTCCAGCCTTGACTAGCCTGTCGCAGGCCTCTTTTGCCTCGGGAGTTATCTCCAGCGGGCTGTTGAACTGGGTGTTGATGTAGATTGGTGGATGCTTTTCCAAAATAGCACACAGTTCCGGCGTAATCCTCTGGGGAAGCGTCACCGGAGTACGGGTGCCGATGCGTTTGATCTCTACATGTGGAATACTGTCCAGTTCTCCTAGAAGCCAATCCAAGGTTTTGTCGCTTAAGAGTAAAGCATCTCCACCTGTAATCAAGACATCACGAATTTCTTCATTATCCCTTACATACTGCACTGCTGCCTCCAGCACTGCACGACTTTTGTCTGCATCTTTGGCACCGATATTCCGTCTGCGCTGGCAGTGACGGCAGAACATGGCGCATCTGTTGGTGACATTGATGATCATGCGATCCGGATAGCGCCTTGTTACACCCGGAGCCGGAGAAGTCCATGATTCAGCCATCGGGTCTTCACTGCCATGGGTATCAGTGACCTCCAGTTTGCTGGGGATAGATTGCATCCAGACACTACCATGAGGTTTATCGCACATCACTAAAGCCATATAGTAGGGTGACAGAGCCCAGCGCAGGCTCTGGCTGACTTCACTTATTTCTTCTCTTTCTTTATCTGTTAACTCAACAAAATGTGAAAGCATCTCTTCATTATCAATCCTATTGCGCAATTGCCACTTCCAGTTGCTCCAATCTTCATCACTTGCTCCCAAAACATCCAATATTTTAGAACGAGCTGCCGCATATTCATTCACAAGATCAAATCCTGTCTGGATTTGATCTTTTTCTGCAAGATATTCTTTGATCTTCTCTCTCAGTTCTGCGGCTCTTTCTAAGGCACACTGCTTACGTGTGCTGCCGTCACTTTGCTCGTGCAGATGCTCAGGATGCTGAATCGTTAAATCATCCCGTTTGATAGCCATGTGACTCCACCGTCCTTTCGTTTATTTAGTTTGGTTGCTCCCGCAGCGGCAAGCTGGCAGGATGCGCTTATTGGTGAGGATCTCACAGGAGATCCGTCTGTTTCATATTTGATAAAAACCTTATAATATAGTAAATTGGAGCGATTTTAAACTGGCGCGGAAGGAGCGCTGGAAAGTAAAAGCTGCCCAGAAAGCAGATGGAAAGTAAATAAATGGGCAGCGACATAATTAATTATTTTGCAATTGCCTTCCTTGCCCACGCTTGCGAGGTTAGCTGTCGGATTCGGGTTGTAAGGTAACCCTACTTTACACTCAAATCTATCCACATATATCAGATAACAACTCAATATTGTTATCTGAAAATAATTTGAGTGCGAAGATTCACCCCGTTGATTGGTTTCCCCGTTTCTCCCCCCGGAGAATTCAGCGTTACTGGGTTCGCATTAATATATACTATATTTTACTATAACAACCTATTTGGTGTCAAGAAATACTTTAAGGAAGGCATTTTTGCTATACGGAGAGTGATCGTAATCTGCGCACAATTTGGAACAATATGCCACTGAGAGGCATAAGCTGACATAGAAATATTGTGGAAAGGAGGACCAAACATGACCTATAATAATCTTTTTGAGAAAGCGCTGGAGCACGATCTTGAAGAAATACAGCTATTAGCAAGGGCTGCCCGAACTGCTCCACCTCCGGTCCGCCAGGCCTTGCTAGGAATGATTAAAGAAGAGGCTCAAGGAGCGAAGTTTTGGAATACCCTTTATAGTTGTTGTGGTGATTATACGCCGCCCTGTCCGGAGGAGCCAGATAGAAAGCGGCCATGTGGTGATTACTATCCTTATCAAGAAGATCTGAAAAAAGAGTAAAGGGGGGAGACGAAATGACTGGAACTTGGCAGGATGATTTACGGAGTATCATCGAGATGGACCGATCTGAAATAGAGCTATGGCAAAACATTGCCAAAACAGTATCCGGACAAAACTGCAAGAAAATCATCCATATGATGATCAAGAAAGAAAGAGAAGAGATGAAAACTCTGCGTATGTTGATCGATATGGGTGATTCTTATCCGGCTGATGATCCCGGCTGTGATTCAGGGTATGATCCCGGATGTGGTCCAGACTATGATTCTGGCTATGGACATGGAAGGAAAAGACCTTATTACGATCCACCAGGCGATCCTATGCCATATGCAAAAGATGACAAGGAAGAGAAATGACATCCAAACAGTTAAAATAAACCGGCAGTACTGACGCTGCCGGTTTTCTACCTGATGGCAGATGATAAAGGTGGCAATGAGAAATCTTCTTGCCACCTGAAGAAAATTTTAGCAGTATGAAAGTAAGAAAGTCAATCGGTTAAATGTAGAAGCAATATCTGCGGGTTATTACTGCATCACACGAGTCAGAAATGACCTGGTTCTGGCATTGCTGGGTTCTGTGAAAATTTGCTGGGGAGTTCCTTCCTCTACAATCAACCCCTCATCCATAAAGATCAGCCGGTCTCCGATCTCCTGGGCAAATTTCATCTCATGGGTGACCACAGCCATTGTCATCCCTTCTTCGGCTAATTCCTTCATTACCTCCAGAACTTCACCGACCATCTCCGGATCCAGGGCAGATGTCGGTTCGTCAAACAGCATCACTCTGGGCTGCATAGCCAGTGCCCTGGCAATAGCCACCCGCTGCTGCTGCCCCCCAGATAGTTCTGCAGGGTAGTTATCAGCCTTATCACTCAAACCCACCTTTTTCAAAAGACCGAGAGCTATATCCTGCGCTTTGGACCGATCATAATTCTTGACGATCAGGGGTGCCATTGAGATATTTTCTGTTACATTTTTATGGGGAAAAAGATTGAAACTCTGGAACACCATCCCGATCTCCTCTCTTATCTGGGGAAGGTTTGTTTCACGGTCAGTGAGCATGACGCCGGCGAATTCAATACTTCCGCCTGTAGGTTCTTCCAGCAGATTCAAACAGCGTAGTAGTGTGCTCTTTCCGGAGCCGCTCGGTCCAATGATCACCAGTTTCTCTCCTTCGTCCACATCCAAATCGATTCCACGCAGTACATCCAGCTTACCAAAACTCTTTTCTAGGTTTCTAACTTTGATGAGTGCCATTGACGCCGAGCCTCCTTTCTGTAACGTCCACCAGCCGTGAGATGGTCAATGTCATAATCAGGTAGAGTAAGGCCACGGCGAACCAAATTTCAAAGGGCCTAAAGGTAGATGAAATGATCAACTGCCCCTGACGGGTGAGTTCCGCGTACCCGATGCAGATCAAGAGAGAAGTATCTTTGAGCATAGCAATGAATTCATTTCCCAGTGGGGGTATAATCCTCCGCACGGCTTGGGGGAGAATTATATGGCGCATCGCCTGTTTGGAAGTCATCCCTAAAGAGAGAGCCGCCTCCCGCTGCCCCTTTTCGATGGACTGGATCCCTGACCTAAAGATCTCGGAAACATAAGCCCCACTGTTGAGGCTGCAGGCGGTGACAGCAGCAACAAAGGGGGGAATATGAGATGTTGATGAAAATGGCCCGAGAGCAAATGATACCTCTAGAATGCCCTTTACACCTTGTATCACCTGGGGCATACCGTAATAAATAATAAATAATTGAACGAGCAGGGGAGTTCCCCGCACAAAGTCGACATAACAGGTGGCCAGGCCGCGTATAAAACGGTTTTTAGAAAGACGTCCCATTCCTCCAAAAAGGCCGAGAATACAGCCCAGCGTCACAGCGATTAGAGTGATCTTGAGTGTTTGCGCAGCACCTGTTAAAAGGAAAGGCATTGATTTAATGATTAGATCCAACTGTCAAGCACCTCACTTAGCTGGCTTTTATCTGGTACGATAACTTATTAGCAAAAAAAGATCTGCGCAGCCTGCCCAGGCGGCGCAGATCCACTTTTCAGACATTTAATTTAAGCGTTTTCCTCACCAGGTAGATACTCAGGTGGTTCTACATCAAACCATTCTTTGTAGAGCTCTGCATATTTACCTTTTTCTTTTAGCTTTTCTAACCCGCTGTTTATTTTATTAAGAACCTCAGTATTGCCTTTTTTAATGGCAATCCCATAATATTCGCTTTCTAAGGTATCTCCGACTGTCTTGTAGTCCTTTTCATGTCCTTTGATGTAATTGAGGTTTACTGGATGGTCGTTAACCACAGCATCAGCACCCCCATTTTTTAATTCTAGAAATGCATCGGTAACCTGGTCATAATCTGTGACTTGAGCATCCTCAATTGTTCTTGCAAATTTTGCGCCTGTAGTTCCGATTTGGACGGCGATTTTCTTGCCCTTTAAATTATCAACATCTTTGATTGTGTCATCATCTGCTCTGACGACAATGCCCAAAGCTGAATGATAGTAAGGTGTCGAAAAATCAACACTCTCTAACCGTTCCTCATCGATGGTCAGTCCGGAAACGCCCAGGTCTACATTGCCAGTTTTTACAGAGGCTACGATACCATCAAAGCCCATTTCCATAAGTTCCACATCAAAGCCCTCTTCTTCACCAATAGCCTTGATCAGGTCAATGTCAAAACCCACGAATTCTCCGGTCTCTTCATCCTTGGATTCAAAGGGTGGGAAGGTGGCTTCAAAGGCTACGATGTATGTAGGCTTTTCTTCATTATCCTGATCACTCGCTTCCGGTGTTCCTTCTTCATTACTGCAACCCAATGCGCAGGCACTGATCAGGCCAATTAACAGCATAATTGACAGATACTTAAAAATTTTCTTCACGATCATACCCCCTAAGATATTTTGATACATTTTGATACAATAGATATGTTCAACATAAAAAAAGATGCTGAACAGTATAAATATTCGCTCTCTTTAATAAAAATCCTTTATATAATTTAGGTGATAGCGTGAAAATGAAAATAGATAGGCAATACTTGGCTGACCTGGTTCTGCTGGGTATTGCATTTGCCTGGGGTACAACATTTCAGCTGGTTCAAGGCGCTTTGGCTGATATCGATACATTTCCTTTTCTGGCAATACGTTTTACAGCTGCTTTTTTGCTTTTATTTCCTTTGCGGAAAGGGAGCTTTAAGTGGCATCCGGCTGCCTTGAGGGCAGGTATCTATCTTTTCTGTGGTTATGCCTTACAAACACTGGGTCTGCTTTGGACGACATCTAGTAAAGCCGCCTTTATCACAGGACTAAATGTGATTTTGGTTCCGTTTATAGCCGCTTTCTTAGACAGGAAACTACCGAACTGGACAGTTTTGACAGGGGCGGGGTTAGCTGCTGCCGGATTAGGCTTTATCTCACTTGAAGGCACATTTCTGCCCGGCAAGGGTGATCTGCTGGTTCTCTGCAGCGCTGTTTTCTTTGCTCTGCAGATTCTTGCCCTGAGAGAGGCGAGTAAAACTATGAAAGCCCAGGATCTTACGCTGGTCCAAATGGGGGTTGTCTCTTTGCTTAGCTGGGGAGCATGGGGTGGTTTTGGAGGGAACAGTATCAACTGGACCCCCGCCGTTATTTTGGCATTGGTTGTCACTTCAGTTTTTGCCACAGCCCTGGCTTTCCTCGGTCAAAGTTGGGCACAGCGTTTCACTAGTGCTGAACGTGTCGCTCTGCTGTTAACAGCCGAACCAGTTTTTGCCGGTTTGTTCAGCTATTTTTACGGAGGAGAAATTTTTAGCACCCAGAAGATCATTGGGTGTGCCCTGATTCTGGCTGGCATATTGGTAAGCGAACTCACCGGCGCAAAAATAGATGTTGGAAGCAAGAAGTCAGATGTCGGAAAAGGTGTCGGAGGAGAGACATAGTTTAAAGTATTTTTCAAGTGGTCTTGGATGGAGTCTTCTCTTTCCTTTGTATTATTACTCATAATATGTTATTTTATTTGAAGTAGCTTAAATCTTTTATCATATCGTCTGCTACCCGAATGCGCAGGGTTTGTTTATCTTTCATGAATTTGAATATGCCATTGTTAAAGTCAGTTCCATTTTCTTTGAAGAAGATACCTTCAAATTCAACGTCTTTTGTATGCCTGAAAATCACACGGTAGTATTCGCCTTCTTTAACCAAGTATGCTCGTACCCCTTTATCGAACTGACCTTTTTCATTTTTGAGATAGCGGGGTACTGAAATGATATGAAGATCAACGAATGGGATTTCACATAACAAGTCATTAATAATAGATCCCTTGGTAATCTGTTCCCAGCGGCTTTGAGCTGTTTGCCCCAGAATAATCTGGGTAACGCCTTTTTCTCGGGCAACTGAGGCGATTACTTTGGAGACGGGAAGATCTTGCTGATCCTTATAAATGAATGTGGCCAGATCATGTTTTTCCGCCAGTTCCTTCCATCTTGAAATGTAATCTGACTTTTCTGCATCCAGCTCGTCAAGTGGTTTGGAATCAATGGTAAGGATATATAGTGGGCAGTCAAACATCCTCGCTATATTGCAGCCACGTTGAATCAGGCGTTCGCCATTGGGACCATAGTATACACAGACAAGTATACTTTCTTCCATTAGAGTTTTTTGTTTCATTCTTAATTTTCACCTCAAGTTTAGGATGCTTAACTATTGCTCAGGAAAGCATACAAATGGCAGGTGCATTTTTCATCACTGCTTGTGCACTGCAATCATAAATATACTTTGTCTAATGATTATAGCTTAAGCTACCACAAGCATCAATTGAATTAAAGCAGTTTAAAGATTCGGAGGTAATAACTTGTCCTGGTTACATATTCTAATTTTCACTCCATTTATAGTAGCCTTAGTTGTGCCATTATTATACAAGCAATTCGTTCATCGCATACATACCGGTTGGTTTGCTCTGGGTGTGCCCATATTGATATTTTTATACCTTCTTTCTTATATTCCCGCTATTTCTCAAGGGAATACTTTAATTTTTACTTTAGCTTGGATTCCTTCCTTAGATATTAATTTGGTGTTTTATGTTGATGGCTTATCTGTAACCTTTGGCTTGATAATTACCGGAATCGGAGCATTGGTAACCCTTTATTCTATTTTTTACTTATCCAAAGAGCATGAGGCCTTAAATAACTTTTATGTGTATTTGTTGTTATTTATGGGCTCCATGCTTGGTTTAGTGTTCTCCGATAATATTTTTGTTTTGTATGCGTTTTGGGAACTAACTACGATTGCCTCCTTTTTATTAATTGCCTTTTGGTTTGAACGTGAAAAATCCCGCTATGGCGCACTCAAATCGCTGGTTATTACGATTCTGGGCGGATTGTCCATGCTGGCCGGTTTCATCATGCTGGCTATGGTGACTGACACTCACAGTATTCGCGCCATGGTGGCTAGTGCTGATTTGATTACAGCGCATTATTTATTTATACCGGCCATGGCTTTAATCCTGCTCGGGGCCTTTACCAAATCAGCCCAGTTTCCATTTAGCATTTGGCTTCCAGATGCCATGGAAGCACCGACTCCGATCAGTGCCTATCTGCATTCCGCAACCATGGTTAAAGCCGGGATTTATTTAGTGGCTCGCCTGACTCCTATTTTCGGCGGTACCTGGGAATGGTTCTGGATCATATCTGTAACCGGTTTAATTACCTTGCTGTACGGCTCTTATAACGCTGTCAGACAAACGGATCTCAAAGCCCTATTGGCTTATTCAACTATCAGCCAGTTGGGTTTGATTATGAGCCTGCTCGGTATGGGCTCCGTAGCCATCTACTATGGGACTGGAAATGAAGGGGCGCTTTATGCTTTAGCAAGCTTTGCGGCAATATTCCATACGGTAAATCATGCGGTCTTTAAATGTTGCCTGTTTATGGTAGTGGGTATCATCGACCATGAAACAGGTACCCGTGATGTTCGAAGGCTGGGGGGGCTAATGCAGCTGATGCCTGTTTCTTTTACCCTGATGGCCGTCGGCAGCTTCTCTATGGCCGGACTCCCCCCTCTTAATGGTTTTTTAAGTAAAGAGATGTTTTTTGAGGCGGCAGTAAATGCGGCGCAAATGTCTATCTTTAGCATGGAATCAATAGGTGTCCTGTTTCCAATCGTAGCCTGGCTGGCCAGTGTGTTTACCTTTATTTATTGTTTGATTCTGGTTATTAAGACATTCTGCGGCCGCTATAAATCTGAAAATTTTGACCGGCCAGTTCGTGAAGCATCTGTCGGCATGTTAATTGCTCCTCTCGTTCTGGCCGGCTTGGTGATCCTGATGTTCTTTTTCCCGAATACCCTTTCCCAGTACTTATTGCATCCGGCTTGGGTGGCGATTCAGCCGGCCTTAGCCCAGGCGGGTGAATTAAATGTAAACATTGCATTTTGGCATGGATTTACCCCGGCCTTGGGGATAACCATCGCTGTCATTGCTTTGGGAATCATCTTATATGTTTATTTGCCTAAGTGGTCTAAGATTTATAACTATTACCCCCGAGCATATACCCTGAATAATATTTATGACCAGCTGCTCAAAAGGCTGGAAAATGGCTCCAGGTGGCTGACCAATGCTTATATGACCGGTTCGGTGCGCCATTATCTGATCTATGTTTTCTCATTTACGATCATAATCATAGGTGCCTCCTTATGGCTATTTGATGGTGTTGCCTTTGATTTCTCCAGGGACGCGCCAGTTACTGTTTACGAAGTTGTCTTGACAGTTGCCATACTGCTGGCAGCCTTAACCGTTCTTTTTTCAAATTCAAGATTGGTTTCTTTAGTGGCAAACTGCACAGTCGGTTTCTTAGTATCGTTGTTTTTTGTTTTGTTTCGCGCTCCCGATTTAGCTCTTACCCAATTGGTTGTGGAAACTATCTCCACAGTACTGTTTTTGCTCTGCTTCTACCATTTGCCCAAACTGAAAAAAGAATTTGCAGGTGTGAAATTTGAGTTGACGAATGCCTTAGTTGCCCTGGGAGTAGGGGCAACCGTCACCATCATGGCCCTATCCGTCCAGAGCACCCGGCTTTTCCCCTCCATTTCAAGTTATTTCGAAAATTCTTATGAATTGATCGGGGCAAAAAATATCGTCAATGCGATTCTGGTTGATTTCCGTGGATTTGATACGATGCTGGAAATTCTGGTGCTGTTTATGGCAGGGCTGGGCGTTTATGCATTGATCAAGCTGCGCTTATCGGGAGGAAAAGAAAATGAAGAAATCAAATGATGTAATCTTACGTACCGTGGCCAAAGTTGCATCAGTAATTATTTTCACTTTTGCCATCAATTTATTTTTCTCCGGTCATCATAATCCTGGCGGAGGTTTTATCGGGGGGTTGGCTTTCGCCGCAGGATTAACGCTTTTATTCCTCAGCTACGATATAGCTTCAGTGTACAACAATAGTATGCTTGATTTTAAGGTGCTGGGGGCGGTGGGAGTGCTGATAGCGGTTCTGACAGGGGTGGCAGCCATGGTTTTAGGGAAGTCCTTTCTGACTCACAACGTGGCGCGGATCAATTTGCCATTGTTCGGAGCCACACAACTTGCCACTTCCGTCATTTTTGATATAGGGGTGGCCTTGGCAGTTATCGGAACTGCGGTTACAATTATTATGAGCATAGGGAATGATCGCCAATAATGGAAACCTTAATGTCCATTTTAGTCGGGTTGCTGTTTGCCATAGGAACATATTTGATTTTATCTAAGAGGATCTTAAGAATTATTTTAGGCACCTCTATTATCGGATATGCCGTTAATTTGCTGATACTAACCATGGGAGGGCTGAAAACAGGGGCTCCTCCCATATTGGGGCAAGAAGCGCTCAGTTTTACCGATCCATTGCCCCAAGCACTACTGCTGACCGCCATTGTAATTAATTTTGCTACCACCGCTCTTATTCTGGTGCTGAGTTATCGTGCTTATCAGGAACTAGGCACAGATGATATGGAGGAATTGAGAGGTAAGGAAGATGAATAATTTAGTAGTACTGCCTATTATTATTCCGCTTATTACAGGCTTGGTATTGGCTATCTTCAACCGTCAAATACGCCTTCATCGTTTGCTGAGTTTGCTGGCAACTCTGTCCATCAGTGTGGTGGCAATCCTATTGATGAACCAGGTGGCAATCGATGGCCCGCAGATTTTACAATTAGGCAATTGGGAGGCTCCATTCGGCATTAGTTTGGTAGCAGATATGCTTTCCGCAATACTGGTATTGACCACCGGTATTGTCGTTTCCTGTTGCCTGTTATATGCTTTCGCTTCTATCGGCCGGGAGAGGGAACTAAAATACTTTTATCCCCTGGTCTTGTTCCTGCTGACTGGGGTTAATGGTTCATTTTTAACTGGCGATATTTTTAACTTATTTGTTTGTTTTGAAGTTATGCTGGTTGCTTCATATGTGCTGATCTCCTTAGGTGGAACGAAGCTGCAACTGCGGGAATCATTTAAGTACATCTTGGTTAATTTAATTTCCTCCTTTTTGTTTCTCGTATCCATTGCCTATTTATATGGGATGCTAGGCTCCTTAAATATGGCGCATCTTTCTGCCCGGGTGGCAGAGGCAGGGCAGGTGGGGCTTCTGATCCCGGTATCTATACTCTTTTTAATCGTTTTTAGCATAAAAGCGGGGCTGCTGCTCTTTTATTGGCTGCCTGGCTCATATAGCGCACCACCTGCAGTAATTGGGGCAATTTTCGCTGCTCTGTTAACTAAAGTAGGAGCTTATGCCATCATTCGCATCTTCTCACTTATCTTTTACCATGACCCGCAAATCACTCATTCGCTGATTGGAATATTGGCCGGCATTTCTATGCTGCTAGGAGCCATAGGAGCTGTTGCTTATTGGGATATTAAACGAATTTTAACTTATAATGTTATTATAAGCATAGGATTGATCCTGGCAGGTTTTGCTTCCTTTAACCAGATAGGCCTGACTGGTTCTGTATACTATATAGTCCATGATATGCTTGTGAAAGCCTTAATTTTCCTGGCAGGTGGTACTGTTATCTATGTTACCGGTACCAGCAAAATCAGAGAGATCAGCGGACTTATTCAACTGCATCCGCAATTGGGTTGGATGTTCTTCATTGGCACCTTATCTTTGGCAGGGATTCCCCCTTTAAGCGGTTTTGTCGGTAAAGTCTTGATCACCGGGGGTACATTCCAAGCTGATTATTTCTGGTTAGGTGGGATAGGGCTCCTGACCAGCCTGATGGCCTTGTATTCGCTGATGAAGATTTTTATGAATTGCTTCTGGGGAAATACTGAGTTAACCCCGGAAATGGAGAAGGGCAGCACCAGGGGCCTGCTCTTTCCCATCGGTATCCTAGCCGCTTTAACGTTCCTGCTCGGGCTTGGTGCCGAAGGGATTTATCAATATGTGGAATTGGCAGCTAAGGGCTTGTTAGATCCAGGTATATATATCGGGGCTGTTTTGGGAAGCAATCCCATACCTTAGACAGAATGGGGGTGTGATTAATGCCTGGGCAAGTTTTAGTTAATTTATTTATTGCTATATTATGGATGTTACTGCAGGATAGTTGGAGCTGGTTAACATTTTCTGCCGGTTACTTAGTCGGATTATTCATCCTGTTTCTGGTGCGGCGCTATATGGACAGTGAATTTTACCCGATTCCCATTCTCAAAATAATTGACTTGTTGCTGGTATTTCTACAGGAATTATTAATGTCCGGTATCGTAGTTGCGAAACAAATTCTGCAGCCTCGGCTTAATTTAACTCCTGGCATATTTATGCTGGAAACGGATTTAGAGCATGATGTAGAGGTTACACTACTAGCCATGCTGATTACTTTAACCCCCGGCTCGGTGGTGCTGGAAATCTCCCCTGATCATAAATGTCTTTATATACATGGGATGGATCTTCCTGAATCATTTGATTCTGTTAATAAATCCAAGTTGAGATTTGAAGAAAAGATAAGGAGGGTGACTCGAAAATAATGGAAGCTATTTTAAAATTGTCTTTATTGTTAATCGTGCTTTCTATTTTAGCCACAGTATTTCGCCTTGTCCGGGGCCCTTCAGTGCCAGATAGAGTTCAAGCCTTAGATATGCTGGGTTTTCTTATAATCTCAACAACTGCTATTTTCACGATTTTTATCAGAAGCACTGCTTTCTTCGAAGTGATTTTATTGATTGGAATTCTTTCTTTCATCAGTACGGTAGCTTTTGCCAGATTTATCGAAAGGGGTTATGCAATTGATCGGAAATCTGATTAAGGGGCTCACCGTTGTTATTATTCTGATCGGTGCAATTTTCAGCTTTATTAGTGCCATTGGATTAATACGCTTGCCAGATTTATACACCCGTGCCCACGCATCATCAAAAAGTGCTACCCTGGGGGTTCTGTTTATTTTATTAGGAACTTTTCTTTTTTTCATAATAGAAGAACAACATTTTAGTACTAAATTATTATTGGGGATTTTCTTTGTATTCCTTACTGCACCAGTTTCAGCCCATATGATTTGCCGCTGTGCATATCGTTCCAGGGTTAAATTGACAGAAACAAGCATTCGCGATGATCTGGCGGATTGCATGTGTGTAGAGCAAGGGATGTCTCGAGAGGGCAATGATGTTTGAGCCTCCCTCTGCTTCCTCTTGTCAGATGGCGTATTCTGCTGTTATAATATCTGTAGAAAATTACAATGCTGATGTAGCTCAGTTGGCAGAGCAGCTCACTCGTAATGAGCAGGTCGTCGGTTCAAATCCGACCATCAGCTCCAACAGGGTGACAAATGGGGACGTTCCTATATTGTCACCTTTTCTTTTTTTGTTATCTTTGACAGGAGGGTCAGCAGCACAGCAAAGGTTAGGTAGCCATACCATGACATTATCGCTGATTTACGACAGTATATACGAAAAAATTTTACTAAAAAAATGGTTGTAAAATTAAGTTAAGTGTGCTATACATAAAGGACAATCTAATTGATTTGGCTTGAGAACCAGGAAAATAGGGTCATCCTAAAACCTCTGCCTCTCAATGCCACCCAATTAAGAATCCTTGAGAAGGAGGTTTTAGTATGTACCAGGACAAAACCCTGACCTGCAGGGACTGCGGAGAAGAGTTTGTTTTCTCTGCTAACGAACAAGAGTTTTACGCATCTAAAGGCTTTGAAAATGAGCCTGCGCGCTGTCCTTCATGCAGAGCTGCCAAGAAGCAGCAGCGGAGCGGTCGTGGTTCGGATCGACGCCCACGTGAGATGTTCAAGACAACCTGTGCTAAATGCGGCCGGGAAGCAGAAGTACCCTTCCGTCCGTCTTCAGACAGGCCTGTTTATTGCAAAGAATGTTTTCAGGATAGCAAATCACGTTGGTAGTTGCTAAAAGGTAAAGTATTGTTCAAGTAGGGTAAGTGAAAGTAAGTGAAAGAGGCGCTGGCCAAAGCTACCGCCTCTTTTTTTTAAATGCTGCAATTGTTCAGCGCCTATCATTTTCCAAGTCTTCGATGATTTTTTCCAGGTACCATTCCTCTGCTTTTTTCGGGTGTTTCTTTCGATAATTGCTTAGCTGCAGTTCTAATGATTTTTCAGCATTTTCAGGGCTTTGATGTGCCAATTCCATATATCGCCTTTTTATTTTGGTTATTCTATTGTTTTTTCTATAATAGATAAATCCTGTTAATAGTGCAGATATGATAGCGATAACTATGACATCAATAGCTTCCATAGGTCACATCTCCTTATTCATCCTTGTTTGATCTTATATGTTCGACTATTTGTTGAGGAATCCCTACCAGAGATAAAAAAATTGTGTAGTTTGATATGCACCGATAAAGGATATAGGCAATTAATTGAGAAATATTATTATATAGCTCACTATGTTTTTAAAGCAATATTATGGTCTGCAATAGGGAATGCAGACCATAATAAAAATGGGGGGATAAAAAGTGGTGGATGTGACTGTCTTTGGTAAAGATGAAGAACAAACCGGGGAGTGCGATTGCGGCTGTGGCTGTGGACATACCTGTTCGCAGCGAGATGCGGCAGAGATGCTGGAAAAGGCATTAATAGAAAAGTTCGGTAACCAGGTCAGGTTTCGCTATGTGGATGCGCTTAGTGAGGAAATTATGGATTTTCCGGAGGTTGTGAAGGTGACGAATCAGTATCGCCTGCCTCTAACCCTATTAAACGGGCAGCCCAGGTTCCACGGCGGACTGTCTTTTGAGAAGATTTCCGGTGCTATAGCTGAACTGTTATCCGACATCTGACATCCGGCCTCAGACATCTATTTTGTATCACAGGTGATGATCGTTTCAGAGCTTTCATCAGCCAAAACCACCAAGGCACCTTCTGGATCAGCAATCAGGCTGTTTCCCAGGCTGATTATACCGATATGGCTACCTACGGCATTGGCCAGGCAGACATAGCAGTGGTTTTCTACTGCTCTGGCTATGGGAAGAGCTCTGTTTTTGTCCACTTTCCAGCGGGCCTCTAGCGGTTTGTAGTAGTGGGCAGAGAGTATAAAGAGAGCATCGACATTTTTGCAGGTTTCCCGCACCAGGTTAGGGTGGTTTTGGTCACGGCAGATGATGACACCGAATCTGCATCCTTGATATGTAAAGGTGAGGGGTTCACTTCCTGGGGAGAAATATTTGTCCTCTGCAGAGGTGAGGTTGTTTTTATAATAGGTATGGGTTGTTCCATCGGGAAGAATTACTGTAGCAGCATTGTATAGTTTCTTATTAGCGAAAATAGCTCTTCCCAAAATGAGGCCGAGATTAAGCTCGGTCGACTGCTGTGATATTTTATCCAATGCCCTATTCAGGTCATCGCTGAAATCTTTTCGAGCCAAAAGTTTAGAGTTGTAGCCATTTAGGCACATTTCAGGAAACACAAGCAGATCAACGCCCTTGCGGGCTGCATCCTTTGTGATCTTTAATACAGTTTCAATATTAGTATCCAGATCATTTGTGATGAACATCTGAGCCGCACCAAGACGCAATATTGTTACCCCCAAGGAATAATTTAACTAGTATTGTAAGACAAAAATTTACGATTTACAAGGATAAGATTTCTATTATATAACATTATGGGAATATGGTTTACTAATTTAGTATTAGGCTAACATAAATAATATTTACTAAGGGAGGGGGACAAGATGAAGGAACGCAATAAATTTCTGCTACTAATAACGATTTGGACCGGCTTGTTTTGAGGAAAACTGTATGCAAGGGGAACCGTCCCCAGTGCATTACTTGTTTTTTTTATTAGAATGTGTTAAAATATTCAAAGGGCATATGCCTCAAAGGGGAATTCGGGATCTGCCAATCCGACTTCTTTCTATGAATATAGAGCATTGACTGCTACAGGGGGGGAGCAACATGCCGAGAAAAAGGAGAAAATGCCGGGTAGAGTTTTTACCCCCGGCAACATATTACAAGCCTGCCGGTATTCCTCTTCGGGAACTGGATGAAATTGCTCTTTCTGTGGAAGAATTTGAAGCCCTTCGCCTGAAGGATCTGGATAGATTGGAACAGGTGCAGTGTGCGGAACGGATGGGTATCGCCCGAACTACCTTTCAACGCATTCTATATTCTGCCAGGTCTAAAATTGCTGAAGCGTTTGTCAAAGGAAATGCCCTCCGCATTGAGGGTGGAGAGTATGTCATGTCTTCAGAAAGATTGTTTAAGTGTACTTGTGGCAGTAGATTTACCGCGTCCCGTTATGGAGAGCAAGAGGAGAGAGAACTGTGCTGCCCCGGATGTGGTAAAAAACCTGTGCAAGGTATTCATTCCCATAGAAGACATAGTTTCGGGAGGCAGCCTGCTGTAAAGGGAAGCTGCCGGCAGCAAGATAGCAGCGTTTCAACTGAAGATAAGGAAAAACCTGACGATTCACAACAGAATGAAGATCAATAGCGTGGCTTAGCAATCATTTACATAAGGAGGTAAAAGAAATGAAAATTGCTATTCCCTATAAAGAGGGTATGGTTAACCCACATTTCGGCCAGAGCAAGGAGTTTATCATTTTCGAGGCAGAAGGGAACAAGGTTGCAGGCAGCAAAATTGTCTCTAACGAAGACCTCTGCCATAACCATGAGGGTCTTGCCGGACTTTTGAAGTCTCAAGGTGTCGATGTTGTAATCACCGGAGGTATCGGACAACCGATGATCAAAGCTCTACAGGCTATGGGGTTTGAAGTACTGACAGGAGCTTCGGGAGAGGCAGCGAAAGTTGCATCTGATTACCTGAATGGCACTTTGGAAACTGCAAATATAGGGATCTGCGGCTGTGGAGATCATGACCACCATGGACATGGTTGTTAATCTAAAAAGCTTATAATTGTCAGACGCTTGCTTTAATGACTTCCAGTATAGTATGGAAGTCATTTTTGATCCCATAATATTTGATGGCGTCTGCTGTCAGAGCTTAGTCTCCTCCACTGTTCATCCCTGCTCTGTTATAACAAAAACTAATGATTATTCCTGTTGCCTATCATTATATGGTAATCCAGAGGAAAGAGATAATATACTTAATATGGCAAAGAAAATACCGAATAAACGCAATATTTGATCAAAATTCGACTGATTTCAATTATTTTCATCAGAGGTAATTTTGGAAGCCAAAGAGAATATATGTATTTACTGTATATAGGGGTAGGGTTTTTAATCGGAGTTATAATAATCAATTGGGAGGATCGTATGGTTTTATCAACAGAATAAGGGGGAGCATTGGATGAGAAGGAATCTCAGAAGGTCTGGTATAGACATTATCGGCGATGTTCCGTGGGGCACTCACTTCTGCAATTTTTACCAGACAAGGCAGGATTTGTTAGCCATGCTTATGCCATATTTCACAGCAGGCCTGGAGAGCAATGAGTTTTGTGTGTGGGTTGCATCAGACCCTCTTGATGAACAGGAGGTAAGGGGAGCAGCGGCTAGTGTTATTCCCAATTTTGATCATTATCTTGCTAATGGCCAGATAGAGATTGTTCCGTACACCGAATGGTACTGCCGCGATGGGAAGTTGCATTTGCAAAGTTTGTTCAATGACTGGATTATGAAAATGGAGTATGCCATCTCTCAGGGATATGATGGCTTGCGGGTATCAGGCGATACGGCATGGTTAGAACAGAAGGATTGGGTGAGTTTTATGGAATATGAAGCTGTTCTCAACGAGATGAGCGAACAACAGCAGATGATTATCTTGTGTTCCTTTGCTCTCCCCCGCTGCAGGGCGTCCGATGTTATTGATGTGGTCAACAGCCATCAGTTTGCTCTATTAAAAAGAGACGGCCGGTGGGAGATGGTCGAAACTGTCCAACACAAAAAAACGGAACAGGCCTTGCGGGATAGTGAAGAGAAGTTTCGTGTGCTTACGGAGAATGCCTCTTGTGGGATTTGTATTATTCAGGGTGACAGAATATGCTATGCGAATACAGAAGCGGAAAAAATCACTGGATACAGCGAGGACGACTTATTAAAGATGAATCTATGGGAACTTGTTCACCCCGATTACCGGGATTCTTTACAGAGAGATGCAGTAGGAGATCAAATAGATTTGACAAGAAGGGAAATAGAAATCCTGTCCAGGGGGGGGCAGCAAAAATGGATTAGTTTCAGCTACGGGGCTGCTATAATTAAGGACAAGCTGGTTATCTTAGGGACTTTTTGTGATATTACTGATCACAAGAGGGCTCAAGAGACTGTTCACCAACAGCTTTATTGTGCACAGAAGATGGAGGCTATTGGGCAGCTTGCTAGTGGGTTAGCACATGAAATAAACAACCAACTAACCGTTATTCAAGCATCATTAGATCTCTATATCAGGGATGATTCATTGAATTTTATGCGCTCTAAGATAGGTAAGGCTGTTGAGAAAGCATCTCAGATAAACCGCCAGTTGATGCTGTTAACCACGCAGAAAGAGCAGTCAAGAGAGCCTGTAGACATCAATCAGAACCTGAGGGAACTACGTAAAGTGTTCAGTCAGATGATCGGAGAGGATGTGACAGTTCATTTTGAACTTGCTGAAGATCTTTGGATGATCAATGCAGATGCAGCTAATATAGAACAGGTGATCATTAACCTGATACTGAATGCCAGGGATGCCATGCCTCTGGGGGGCACTATTACTATCAAGACAAAAAATGTCGTAATCGAGGAGGAGGATCCCTCCCATCAAGTTGTCTGTGTAGCTATCAGCGATACCGGCACAGGCATCGCTGACAGTATCATTTCGCAGATATTTAAGCCCTTGTTTACAACTAAGGAGCCGGGAAAGGGTACAGGGCTCGGATTGGCGGTGGCCTATAGTATCATTGAGGCGCACAGAGGTTGGATTGATGTGCAGAGTGAGCCGGGAGAGGGCAGTACTTTTAATATATATCTTCCAGCGGCAAACGACATCTCCTACATGCCCCTGTCTAGGATACAAAGTGCAGATACGGAACGTTTCTGTGGGAAAGGGGAAAAGATCCTTCTGGTTGAGGATGACCAAGATGTGATGACTTTGACAGGGAAAGTGCTGTTGGAAAACGGGTATGCCGTATCTATGTGCAGGAAAGCAAGCGAAGCATTAGATCTTTTTGAGCGCAATAAGGGCGATTTTGACCTAGTGGTAAGTGATCTTATATTGCCTGATGAAAGGGGTGTTGATCTTGTCTGGAAGCTCCAGGAAAGAAAGCCAGAACTGAAAGTGCTCTTGGTGAGCGGATATCCCGAAACCAGGACAGGTATAAGCAAAGCGCAGCAGCAGGAATATCGCTTTTTAGCAAAGCCCTATACAGGGTCAGAACTGCTGCGTGAAGTGCACTATCTTATCTGTGACGATTCTGAAAAGATTGGTGCACTTTATATCAGGGGTAGATATCCTTGGTATCAAGATGCCGAGATAGAGATGGAGCTACAGGACAAAGCCAGAGGTGAGAATTAATATCCCCTTTTTCATCGAAAATACCTACCATATATATAAAGGAATCGATTACGGCCCCCAAAATAGTATAGGGGGCCTATTGTATAAGAAAGGTTTTATAAAGGGGCTGGGAATTATTGTTGATGAGATTCTACCATTTTTACCATCATATTTGCCAGGCTTTGTCTCTCCTGCTCACTGCCGTTTTCCCACAGGGCTTTGATAACTTCATTTTCTGGGGCATCTGGAACTACATTTGAGTACAGATAATCCCCCAGCATTTTTGCTGAATTCTCGATCTGCGCTTGAGAGAGTCCTGCTTGTTGACCGGCCGATAGAGCTGTAGATAGGGTATCAAGCCATTGATCGAAAGTTTTTATGTCCATAATAATCCTCCTTAGTAAGTGCAGTATATTTTCACTTCTTAGTTTTTCAGCTTTGTTCGATAATATACGGAATACAACCAAAATAAAACAGCGATATGTATTTTTTCTTGAAGGGAAAGAAAAAAGTTTGTCGAAAATGAATTAGGGGTTAATTTTGGCGAAGGCGAAGAGGTGGCTGTAATTGTTTAATATTATAATTGGTCTATTCGGCGGGCTGGCTTTATTCCTTTATGGTATGAAAAGTATGGGAGATGGCCTGCAAAAGGTTGCCGGTGACAAGATCCGTAAAGTGCTGGAGCGGGTAACCAGGTATCCAGTTATCGCAGTTTTATTGGGGGCCTTTACCACTGCCGCCATTCAAAGTAGCAGCGCTACAACAGTGTTGGTGGTCAGCTTTGTCAACGCCGGTTTAATGACACTCAAACAGGCGATTGGTGTGATTATGGGAGCAAATATAGGCACAACGATCACTGCTCAATTAATTGCTTTCCAATTGACAGATTATATATTTTTGATAATCACAATAGGATTTTGTCTCAATTTTTTCAGTAAAAAACGGGTTTACCACTACATAGGCCAGTTCATTTTAGGACTCGGCATCCTTTTTCTCGGACTTGATGTAATGACCAGTTCTGTAGGGCCTTTGAAAGACAGTCCTGTCTTTATAGAATTCATTGCCAGCTTTACTTATAACCCATTGCTTGGTGTACTAGTGGGTATTCTTACTACATGTCTCATTCAAAGCAGTTCAGCTACTATCGGTATACTGATCGCTTTAGCCACTCAGGGTATTATCACCTTTGATGCGGCTATTCCTGTGCTTTTTGGTGACAACATTGGAACCTGCATTACCTCTCTATTGGCCAGCATAGGGACAAACCTGAACGCCAGGAGGACTGCCCTTGCTCATGTGATGTTTAATGTTGTTGGCACGCTAATTTTTATACTACTGCTTCCATTTTTTAAAGAATTTGTTTATCTTATTTCCCCTGACCAGCCGGCCAGGTTAATCGCTAATGCCCATACCTCGTTTAATGTTCTTAATACCTGTTTGTTCCTGCCCTTTGTGGGCATTTATGCCAAAATGGTTGAAAAGATTCTACCCGGAACAGTCAAAATAGAGGAGAAAGGGCCTATATATCTGGATGAACGGACGTTTAGTAACCCTGCTGTTGCTTTATCTCTGTCTAAAAAAGAAATTATCAGGATGGCCACTATAGCAAATAGAAGCCTGGTATCAGCTGTGGATGGATTTTATAAGAAAGATGAAAAACTCCTGGAAGCAACCCAAAAGGATGAAAAAATTGTAGATGAATTAGAAAGAGAAATCACTGTATATCTGGCCAATTTATCGCAGAAGGGACTTTCACCAACCCTCTCTGGGAGGCATACAGGTCTTTTGAATGCTGTAAAAGATATTGAAAGGGTTGGGGATCATGCAGAGAATATTGCGGAATTAGCTCAGCTCAGGATTGAAGAAAATCTTCCTATTAGTGATTTCGCTGTCAAGGAATTGGATGAAATGTATCTTTTAGTGTCCGGGGTCTTTAAGAATGCTTTGGATGCACTGCAGGAGGAAAGCAAGGAAAAAGCCAGTATGGTGGTACAGACTGAGAAGCTTATCGATCAGATGGAAAAGGATTTGCGGCAGAGTCATTTGGAACGCTTAAATAAGGGTGTTTGTTATCCAATATCAGGTGTAATTTTCCTTGATATCATCAGCAATCTTGAGCGCATTGCAGATCATTCCAATAATATCGCTGAAGTAGTACTGGAATATTTTTAAATGACTAACGCCAACTAAGTCATAAGTGAACTATTAACTAAGAGTGACAATACTTTACTTTGTATTGAACTCTTATTTAATCATTCTTGCCGCATTTGGTATTTTTTAATGAAATAAATTACGACAAAAGTCCAGACATATCTAGCAGGATATGACATGCATCTACAAATCCACAGCTTCATCCACACCTGATTATCCTTCAAATGCAGGTTATGAACAGACTTATCCACATTATCCACAGGTAATGAGGTAATAGCTGTAAATAATGGTAGATTTTTTCGGCAGCCTAGATTCACGGCTTTTACTTGCACATTTTGAGCTATTGTCGTATATGGTAAATTATAACACTATATTTTATAGGCAGTTCCAACACTCCTAATTTTTATCGATATTGACAGTCGAAATGTTATTGTGATATTATTTGATCACTTCGTGAACCCTAAGATTCGGACAGGCACGGGGATATTATTTTAGGAGGAATGTTCCAGAATGCAAGGCAGAGTCAAATGGTTTAATCAGGAAAAGGGCTATGGTTTCATCGAATGTGATGAGGGTGACGATGTTTTTGTTCATTATTCGGCAATTCAAGGGGATGGTTTCAAAACCTTAGCAGAGGGTCAGCAGGTAGAGTTTGATATTGTCGAAGGAGCTCGTGGTCCACAGGCATCTAATGTTGTGAAATTATAGATACCTTATAGATCTCCTACATGGATCTTTCGTTTGTAATTACAGAGCCCTTAATTAATGGGATTGGGGCTCTTTTCTTTTTTACAATTTGGAGATGCAGGATTATTCTCCTAATAAGGGAATAATATAAAGGCATAGAACATTCTATATAGGGGGTGGAGGTAAGGTGAAAATCACCATCCGGGGTAAAAATGCTGTGGTTACTGATGCGCTCAAGGGTTATCTAGAAAAGAGATTGACAAGGTTAACCCGGTATTTTGATTCCATCCAAGAAGCACAGGTTACGGTATCAACAGTTGGTGATAACTATTCGGTAGAAGTGACGATTTATCTTGATGGCGGTATGATTCTGCGCGGGGAGGACATGAGCAGAGAGAGCTTTTATGAGTCAGTGGATGCTGTGTCGGAAAAGCTGGAAAGACAGATTCGTAAACACCGCACTAAGCTCTACCGAAAGTTTCGCAACCAGGGTCTTAAGACTCTCATCGCAGAGATGGGTGAAAGCAACAAAAAAGAAGAAGAAGCTACCGTTGTGAAAACAAAGCGTTTCTTGATGAAGCCGATGCCGGTTGATGAGGCAATTCTACAGATGAATTTGCTGGGTCATGACTTTTATGTTTTCAGTAACGCCGAAACAGAACAAGTCAATGTCCTTTATAAGAGAAAGGACGGGAATTACGGCCTCATTGAACCAGAGGTATAGGTTTTTAATGTAGTAAGTGCAACTTGCTCCAATGATAGAGTAAAACAGGGACCCTAGTGGCAAGGGTCCCTGTTTGATTGTTAAGTGTATTGTCAGGAGTTGTCAGAGGTGTTAAAATGAAAGCGGTTGGGAGAAAGAGGGTGTTATAGGATATGTTGAATGCGTTAAAAAACTTATTTGACGATAATGCACGGGACGTTAGACGCTTACAAAAGACTGTTGATGTAATTAATGGCCTGGAGCCGGAGGCCAAGGCCTTGTCTGATGAGGGTTTGCGGGCAAAAACTGTAGAGTTCAAGGAGCGCCTTGCTGATGGTGAAACCCTCGATGATCTGCTGCCTGAAGCCTTTGCGGTTGCTCGGGAGGCATCGCTGAGAGTGTTGGGAATGCGTCCCTTTGATGTGCAGCTGATGGGTGGTATGGTTTTGCACCAGGGAAGAATTGCCGAGATGAAAACTGGTGAAGGAAAGACACTGGTGGCTACAATGCCTACCTACCTCAATGCTCTGTCTGGCCAAGGGGTGCATATCATCACCGTCAATGACTACCTGGCCAAACGGGACAGCGAATGGATGGGCGGTGTTTATCGCTTTCTCGGACTCGATGTGGGTTTGATTGTCCACGGCTTGGATGCACAAGAGCGCAGAGCTGCTTATAATGCTGATGTTATTTATGGCACCAACAATGAGTTCGGTTTCGACTATTTACGGGACAATATGGCTATGCGGGGCTCTGAGATGGTGCAGCGTGAGCTCAACTTTGCTGTTGTCGATGAGGTGGACAGTATTTTGATCGATGAGGCACGTACTCCGTTGATCATATCCGGACAGGCGGATAAACCGACCGACCTTTATTATAGGGTGGCGCAGGTGATTCCTAAGCTGCAAAAGGAAACAGATTATCAGGTGGATGAAAAGCTGCACACAGTTGCTTTGACCGAAGAGGGAAACCATAGAGCGGAAAAACTTTTGGGCGTTGATAATCTTTCCGATGAGGCAAATTTAGATTTGGCGCATCAGGTTTATCAGGGGCTGCGCGCTCATGCCTTGATGAAGCGTGACCGGGACTATGTGGTCAAGGACGGGCAAGTTATTATTGTAGACGAGTTTACTGGGCGTCTGATGCAAGGCAGGCGTTTCAGTGAAGGACTGCACCAGGCCATTGAAGCCAAAGAAGGGGTAACTATCGAGCGAGAGTCTCAGACACTGGCTACGATCACTTTCCAGAACTACTTCCGCATGTATAATAAACTGGCTGGGATGACCGGTACCGCCGCTACTGAGGAAGAGGAGTTTCGCAAAATATATGGTTTGGATGTAGTAGTGATTCCGACTCATAAACCCATGATTCGACATGACTTTCCTGATGCAATTTATCGAACAGAGCAAGGAAAATTTGCTGCCTGTGTAGAAGAGATAGTACAATGTCATGAGACCTGCCAACCGGTGCTGGTAGGTACGATTTCCATCGAGAAATCGGAGGTTCTGAGTAAATTATTAAAGAAACAGGGAATTCCCCATCAGGTGTTGAATGCAAAGTTCCATGAACAGGAAGCGACGATTGTTTCTCAGGCGGGCAGGATTGGCATGGTGACGATAGCAACCAATATGGCCGGACGTGGAACTGATATAATTCTGGGGGGTAATCCTGAATACCAGGCCAAAGAGGAATCGCTGCGCAAGGGGTCTGCTCCGGAGGTTGTGGCGGAAGCGGCTGAATATGGCACCCCCTCATCTGAGGAGGTTGCATCTGTTCGTGAGGAATACCGCCGTTTAGTAGACAAATTCAAAAACGAGACAGATGCTGAGCATAAGCAGGTAGTTGATTTAGGCGGCCTGCATATCATAGGCACTGAACGCCATGAGAGCAGGCGGATCGACAACCAGCTGCGGGGCCGTGCCGGACGCCAGGGTGATCCCGGTTCTTCACGTTTCTATGTTTCACTGGAAGATGACCTTATGCGTCTATTTGGTGCAGATAATATCTCTGGGATAATGGATAAAATTGGGATGGATGACAGCATCCCTGTAGAGCATTCGCTGGTAACCCGCTCTATTGAAAATGCACAAAAGAAGGTAGAAAACCGCAACTTTGAAATGCGTAAAAATGTTTTGGAATATGATGATGTGATGAACCAGCAGAGAGAGGTTATCTACAGTCAGCGGCGCCGGGTTCTGATGGGCGAAGATTTACAGGAGTCACTGCAAGACATGGTCACAGGTGTTATTGCAGCTGCTGTTGAGCGTTATACAGCAGAGGGCAAATACCCTGAGGAATGGGATTTAGAGAGTTTGATCAAGTATGGGGAACAGAGCTTTCTCAGAGAGGGTGCGGTTTTTTTCAGTGAACTGCAGGAACTCGGTTCCCGGGAAGATATTCAAGAACGGTTGATAGATGAAGCGCTGGATCACTGGCAGGCCAGGGAAGATGAATTAGGTTCTGAGGCCATGCGGGATCTAGAGCGTTTTATACTGCTACGGGTTGTTGACAGCAAGTGGATGGACCACCTTGATGCGATGGATCAACTGCGCACAGGGATCGGGTTGAGAGCTTACGGCCAAAAGGACCCATTAGTCGAATATAAATTCGAAGCCTATAATATGTTCCAAGAGATGATCGATACTATTCAGGAAGATGTCGTACGCTACCTCTACAAGGTGCGCCTGGTTCCGCAAGAGCAGGAGCAGCGAGTGAGTCATGTGGTTGAAAACCGCGGTGAGGAAACAGAGCGGACACCGAGAAGGGTAGGCCCCAAAGTGGGGAGAAACGATCCCTGTCCCTGCGGAAGCGGCAAAAAATATAAACGCTGCTGTGGTAGGTAGGTGTTACCTAATAATATTTAGGGGGTGGACCCATGGAACACGGGGCCACGGACGACAAAGAAGAGCAGCATGATTTTTGTCAGGATAAAGAGTATCCTGCCAGCAGAGAGCTTTTTTATCAAACACTGCTACAAGTGTTTAACTCAAAGATAGTTCCCTATGTGGAAAGAATATATCAGATTAAGGAACTATTGCCTCTCTCTGATGTAGTTTCAGCGGGGGAAAACCAGTTACACCACACTTTTCGCATGTTAGAAAAGGCAGCGTCTATTTCGAATAGCGTTTTGGATGTTTTGCAGATAACGAGAGAGGAATTAGTCGACGCAGCCATCCTTCATGATGTGGGCAAAGGAAAAGAAGTGGATGACAGGTTTTTTAGCTTCTCTGTGGTCCGTAAGGGGGAGGTGCCTACTCATTTACGCCGCTATCAGGGAATGAATTGGGCGGAGTGGACGGTGCCTTTCCATACTCATATCGAAGTCAGTTACCAGATTGCGAAAAAGCATCATTGTTCTCAGGAAGTTCTTGAGGCTATAGCCATGCATCATCATGTCAAGATCCAGTCGCCTACTTTGAACCTGGTCTGTGATGATCTAAGTATCAACAGTGTTATCAGATCAGACATTTTAAACTACAAATCGGCACAGTATGCGGTGCTAGGCGGCAACCTGGCCCAGTTGGTTGCTATTTTTGACCAGTTGTGTGCCATCGAAAGGAAAATTAAAGGCTATACCTGTCTGGGTGTGGGATCTCAGCGGCTAGAATACGAGGTAGTACGTGACCTGGTAATCGGGATTACAGATAGAGATGACCCCCGATTGGGTGTTTTAGGAGTATCACTGACCGGCAAGGAATCGGCGATTCTCTTTGATCTGAGGAATTTCGGCAGTTATGTAAAAATGCATACTGAGTATGAGGTTCAAAACATAAAGGTATCCATTTTACAGTTGATCCGCGGCCTGGTTAGAGGCGAACTCGCCAATGATAGAAATTATGATCTAGTTGCCCTGATCGGCGGGGATGAATATGCTGTTATAACTAAGGTCAAACAGCCTGCTATTCTTGAAAAAATGATTGATAGGGTAGCTGTAGCAATCAAATTAAAGACGGGGTTTCGAGTAAGAGCAGGTTATGGTATAGGCAGCACAATTGATATTAATTACCATCAAGCACGTACACAGGCTGAAATGTCGAGATAATGTCGATTTTTATTGGAATAGGGGTGATTTTGTTTTGAATGAATACAAGAGAGAACTGAAAGAATTAGAACAAAAATTACAGGAATTGAGGGGTTCACTTTGACCTGGAGGCCAAAGCGAATAAATTAGAAGAAATTGAAAAACTGATGGTAAACCCTGATTTCTGGGGGGAACCTGATTTAGCGAAAAAGCTGCTTCAGGAGGCAAATGCGCTCAAAGATGACCTGACACGCTTTCAGAAGCTCAGTGGAGATTATGAGGAGCTTAATGTTGTCTGGGAATTGAGCGAGGAGTCTGGGGATCCGGAACTGGCCGGTGAACTTACGGATGGGTTATCTAAACTTTCTTCTGCTGTAGAAAAGTGGGAGCAGGAAAACCTATTTAATGACCCCCTTGATAAGAGGAATGCTCTGGTTTCTCTGCATGCCGGGGCAGGAGGCACAGAGGCTCAGGATTGGGTGGGAATGCTCTTCCGCATGTATGGACGCTGGGCGGTCCGGCAAGGTCTCAATGTAGAGGTGCTTGATTATCTTGCTGGTGATGAGGCGGGAATTAAAAGCATCACTTTTCTTGTCACAGGTAGGAATGCATATGGCTATCTGAAAGCTGAAAGAGGTGTGCACCGGCTGGTACGCAATTCTCCATTTGATTCATCGGGAAGGCGTCATACTTCATTTGCTTCAGTGGATGTGATCCCTGAGGTAGAGGAGGATATGGAAGTTGAGATCAACTCAGATGACCTGCATATAGATACCTACAGGGCAAGTGGCCCCGGAGGGCAATATGTGAATAAAACAGACTCAGCTGTGCGGATCACTCATCTTCCCACAGGAGTCGTAGTGCAGTGTCAGATTGAGCGATCCCAGCTGTCTAACCGAACGCGAGCAATGAATATGCTCCGCTCACAGCTACTGGAGTTGAAAAGGCGCGAACAGGAGGAAAAACTCGCCAAACTGCGAGGAGAACAGAGGGAGATAGCTTGGGGTAATCAGATTCGCTCATATGTTTTTGAGCCCTACACCTTGGTCAAGGATCACCGCACCTCTGTGGAAGTTGGAAATATCCAGGCTGTTATGAATGGGGAGATTGACGTCTTTATCGAGTCCTATCTTCGTTTATAAGGTAACCCATATTTTAAAGAAAAGAAAATGTCCCAGAGTTTCATAGCCCTGGGGCTTTATTTTTAAACATGCAGGAATACTGCAGCAAAAAGGAGAAAATTTGACAAGCCTGCTCACGGGTTGAAAAAAATGTTCTGGTAACAATAATTTTAGGGGATAGCGTAATCGTTGGATGGAGTGGGAACCTTTGCGCAAGCAAAAATTGCTGCAAAATTATTTATTGATCACTATAGGTTCTATTGTTATAGCACTTGCTCTTGATGTTTTTTTGGTTCCCAATAAGATTGCTGCAGGTGGAGTGAGCGGCCTAGCTACGCTTATATATCATCTGTTGAGGGTTCCTGTAGGGATAACAATGCTGGGTATAAACATACCCTTATTCATTCTTTCCTTTCGTGAGTTAGGAAAGCATGTTTTCGTGCGCAGCATCTATGGTGCACTTACCACATCTGCGTTTATAGAATTATTGGCAAATCGTGTTCCGGTAATGACTGGTGATGTCCTGCTGGCTTCAATTTATGGGGGCATTCTTTCCGGAATTGGAATAGGAATCGTTCTCCGAGCCGGGGGCACCTCCGGAGGAACAGATCTAGTGGCACGGCTGCTGCATAAACATTTTCCTGTGACAGTAGGCCAGGGCCTCCTGGGTGCGGATTTTGTTGTGGTCAGCCTTGCTGCAATTTTTTTTAATGCCAAATTAGCTCTCTATGCCCTCTTGACATTATTAATTACCAGTAAGATGATCGACCTGGTACAGGAAGGGATCAGTTTTGCCAAAGCGGCTTATATAATCTCTGATCACTCAGAGGAAATCAGTCAGGCTGTTTTTAAGGTGTTGGGGCGCGGGGTTACTGCATTGCAGGGTAAAGGAATGTTCACAGGGGGTGAGCGCCCTGTGCTCATTTGTGTGGTCGGAAAGACAGAAGAGAGCCGTTTGAAGGATCTGGTTTATAGCATTGATCAGAAGGCTTTTGTTTTTATTACAGATGCACATGAGGTATTAGGGGAAGGCTTTAAAGATTATAGAGAAAATGAGATCAGTTGAGGAGGTAATATGATGGCAGAAGCTGACAAACAGGAGATCAGGGATTTGGAGGCAAAGGCACAGCTTATCAGAAGAGATATTATCGAGATGCTGACCGAAGCGGGATCAGGCCATCCGGGTGGCAGCCTTTCCAGTGTGGAGATAGTGACGGCATTATTTTTTCATGTGCTGCGTTTGCAGCCTGAAGATCCTGAATGGTCCGAACGGGACAGATTTATTTTAAGCAAAGGACATGCTGCCCCACTTCTTTATGCAGCACTGGCAGAGCGGGGTTTCTTTCCCAGGGAGGAGTTGTTGACTCTGAGGAAGTTGGGGACGAGACTGCAGGGACATCCGGCCAAAGGACAATTGCCCGGGGTAGAGGCCTCGACAGGATCCCTGGGGCAGGGATTATCGATGGGGTTGGGAACTGCACTGGCAGCTAAGCTGGACCAACGGGATTACCGTGTTTATGTCCTTTTGGGGGATGGCGAATGTGAGGAGGGCCAGGTCTGGGAAGCAGCTATGGCCGCTGCCCACTATAAGTCAGATAATCTCACTGCGGTTCTTGACTATAATGGCCTGCAGATCGATGGCGCTATCGATGAGGTAATGTCTCCTCTACCTTTCCCTGAAAAGTGGCAGGCTTTTGGCTGGGCTGTGCGTCAGGTGGATGGCCATGACATTCCTGAACTGATTGATGCCTTTAACTGGGCTGCAGGAGTTAAAAGCCAGCCAGCAATGATCATTGCTAAAACTGTCAAAGGAAAAGGGGTTTCTTTTATGGAAGACGTAGCTGGCTGGCATGGCAATGCACCAGATGCAAAACAAGCCGCACAAGCACTGGACGAAATTGGTATTATAGATGTTTGATATGGAGCCGAAAGTCAAAAGGGGGAAGAAGTAATCATGCAGAAGAAGAGCTCTCCACGTGAGGCATATGGAAGGGTTTTAGCTGAGTTAGGAGCAAGCTGCCCAGAACTGGTTGTGCTGGATGCGGATCTGTCACCATCCACAAAAACCAATGAGTTTGCAAAATGCTATCCAGAGCGTTTTTTTGATATGGGTATTGCGGAACAGAATATGATGGGTACAGCTGCTGGGTTTGCTCTGGCGGGTAAGATTCCCTGTGCCAGTACTTTTGCGGTTTTTGCCACCGGACGGGCTTATGACCAGGTGCGCAATGCTATCGCTTATCCGGGTTTAAATGTAAAGATTATCGCTACCCATGCCGGGGTTAGTGTGGGAGAGGATGGGGCTAGCCATCAAACAATTGAAGATATTTCTTTAATGCGGACACTCCCCAATATGACGGTTATAGTTCCTGCAGATGCTGTGGAAACGGCCCAAGCAGTAACTGCCGCTGTTAAGATGAAGGGCCCAGTCTACATTAGGTTAGGGCGGCCTGCATTTCCCGAAATACTGGATCAGGATTATCAGTTTAAAATTGGCAAGGCGGTGCCCTTGCGCCATGGAAGCGATGCTGTGATTTTTTCTGCTGGGATCATGGTTTCCAGGGCATTGGAAGCGGCGTCATTGCTTGCCGCAGAGGGAATTGAAATTGCTGTTGTCAATGTCTCTACTATTAAGCCTCTAGATGAGGAGACAATTATACAAATGGCACGGAAAACAAGAGCTGTGGTCACTGCAGAGGAGCACTCCATTTACGGTGGGTTAGGGAGTGCGGTTGCCGAAGTTCTCTGTGAGAACTATCCGGTTCCCTTGGAGAGGGTAGGGGTCATGGATCGTTTTGGGGAGTCGGGTACCCCTGAGCAGCTTCTGGAAGTCTGCGGGCTGACAGCAAAAAATATTGTCGCTGCTGTGGGTCGCGTAATAGAGCGTTCCCAGACATAAAAACCATAAAAAACTATAAAAATCCATTTAAAAACAGAGAAGGTAATAATATTATGTAATTATTAAAGAGGAAATTTATCATTAATGTCGAAAACAACTTCCATAAGGGGGAAGTTGTTTTCTTTTTGGGTAATATTACGAATATTTCAGTTTGAGGTGGTATTGTGATCAGCTTTTTCAATGTATCGAAAGTTTACCCCAATGGAGTTAATGCACTCCGGGGGGTATCTTTGCAGATCGAAACAGGAGAATTTGTCTTTATCGTAGGACCAAGTGGAGCAGGAAAATCAACGCTGATCAAGCTGATTTTTAGAGAGGAATTGCCTACTAAAGGACAGATCTATATCGACGGACGCAGTGTGATCAGGATGAGATCACGAGATGTGCCTTATTTGCGCCGTCAGATAGGTATGGTTTTTCAGGATTTCCGACTGCTGAGCGATCGCACAGTTTTCGAAAATGTGGCTTTTGCGATGAAAGTGGTGGGTGCAGGCAGGTCAGAGATCACGGCTAGGGTGCCAGAAGTTGCTAAACTGGTTGGCCTGGAGAAACGGTTGGACGACTACCCAACGCAGCTTTCCGGTGGCGAACAGCAGCGGACAGCCATCGCCCGAGCACTGGTCAATAAGCCTTCAATAATTATTGCAGATGAACCTACCGGCAATTTGGATATTGATACATCCTGGGGGATAATGGATTGCTTTCGAGATATTAACGAACAAGGGACTACAGTGATCATTGCAACACATGCTAAAGAAATAGTCGATGTCATGCGCCAGCGGGTTATTGCTATGAACTGCGGGCAAGTCGTGCGTGATGAGCAACGGGGTGTATACGCCAATGCCACTTAGAAAAATTAATTATATTTTTCAGGAGGTCTTTCGTTCCCTGAAACGTAATAGCCTGCTGAATTTTGCGGCAGCAGGGACTACAGCTATCTCGCTGTTCGTTTTGGGCATCGGAATGCTCCTGATGATTAATATCGATCAAATTGCGAATACAGTAGAATCAAATGTCGAAATTATGGTCTATTTAGAGGATGACATATCGGAAAATGAAGCCCATTCTATGGAGCCTAGTTTTAATAGGATATCAGGTGTTAAAGAGGTAGTTTTCGTCTCTCCGGATGAAGGCCTGGAATTGTTGGAGGGGTGGATGGGTAAAGGCTCCGATCTGGGCAGCTTAAGCGAGGAAAACCCTCTTCCTAATGCCTATAAAATCAAAACCGGAGATCCCCGTGAAGTGGGGGCTGCAGCTGCTGAGATCGAAAGACTTCCCGGAGTAGATAATGTGCGCTATGAGCAGGGTGTGGTAGAAAAACTTTTCGCCCTGACCGAATGGGTGCGCATTATTGGACTGATTGTAATAGTGCTTTTGGCAGTTAGCGCTATTTTCCTAATCGCTACCACAACTCGGCTGACATTCTATGCCAGGCGCAAAGAGATCAATATTATGAAATATGTAGGAGCCACAGATTGGTTTGTGCGCTGGCCATTTCTTCTGGAGGGAGTTATTCTCGGGTTCGTAGGTGCTCTGCTGGCTGTGGGTGTTCTTTATTTATCATACGGAACACTGACCATGAAACTTCAGCAAGCAATCACATTCCTGCCTCTGGTAACAGATAGCAGTGATATGTTGATAATATATGGTATTTTGCTGGGACTTGGAGTTCTTTTAGGTGCGATTGGTAGCAGTATTTCTGTGCGGAAATATCTGCGGGTTTAGTGGTTGGTCGTTGATTGTTTTGACGATCTCAGGGGTTGTTTCAGTTGCTGTGAAGGGTGATTCCTGCAGTTTCTGACAACTGGTCTCTGTTTTAGATATTTTGTTAATGGTTAAAGCATTGCGTAAAAAAAGAGGGAGGAGAGAATGAAAAAAAGAGTTACTCAAATTGTTGTAAGTACCATGTTAGGAATCGTGCTGATCTTCAGTCAGATGGCACCTGCTCAGGCATCAGATCTAGGGGAGAAGAAAGATGAACTGTCCAAGGTTAACAGCCAGATTGAAGAACGTAGAGAGCAGTTGAATAAGAATCAAGAACAACAAAAAGATATTGTGGATCAATTAGACGAGATCGACCAGGATATCTTTAAAACATCTACCGATTTGGAGCGGATCGATAGAGAGCTGTCTGCACTACAAGTGTCAATAGACGAGCTCGAACCGCAGCTGCAGGAGAAAGAGGAAGCACTACAGGAGCGGACAGATGCTTACCATCAGCGGTTAAGAAACATCTATATGCAGGGTAATATTTCCTATCTCGAAGTACTGCTGGACAGCACCAGTATGAGTGATTTTCTGATGCGCTTCGATCTATTAAAAAAAATAACAGATCAGGATACAAAGATGGTCAAGGAACTGACTGAGGAGAGGGACATCGTTTCCCGTCTGAAGCGTGAACTGGAGGAGAAAAGGGAAGAGGTTGGTGTTCTACAAAAAACAACAGAGGCTAAGCAGACCTATCTGGCATCACGTAAACAGGACAGGCAAGATACATTGGAGAGGCTGCAGTCTGACCAAGCCGCTTGTCAGCGAGCTATTGATGAATTGGAAGCGACATCCCAGCAGATAACACAGTTCATTCAGCAGTATCAGTCAAGTAATTCATCGGGTTCTACGGGTTCATCGAATTCAATGCCATCCCGGGGAAATGGTCGTTTCAGCTGGCCGGCAGCAGGACCGATCACATCTAATTATGGAATGCGATGGCATCCTGTCTATCATGTAAATAAGCTCCATGATGGAATCGACATTGGTGCCTCTTATGGTTCTCCTATACGGGCTGCGGATGGAGGTACAGTTATCGATGTCAGTCTGCGAAGCGGCTATGGCAATACAGTGATAATTGACCACGGTGGGGGGATTACGACATTATATGCTCACATGTCTAGTATGGCAGTTAGAAGAGGCGATGTTGTGAGCCAAGGACAAATCATAGGTAAGGTTGGCGGTATTCCCGGTACACCTGGTGCAGGTAGTAGTACAGGTCCGCACCTTCATTTTGGAGTTCGCATTAACGGGAACCCCACTAATCCTCTAGGTTACCTCTAGATAATGAGAAGCGGCGGGTGCAACGGGATGGTTCCTGTTGCATCCTTTTATTTTACCCCTCACATACCTCAAAAAAATATGCTGTGGGGTGTGTGATGCTTTCCCCACAGCAAATATATGGTACTGATGCCGATCTTCAATAGAAACATAATTAGAAACATAAAACCGATCGCAGAAAAGAATAAGCGATCGGTTAATTATCGTACGCTTCTCCTTTCCGCAATGGGAGGCACACTCGTTTCCAAATGTACCCTAACGGTCCGCCAGCCATAGTTAAAAACAACAGGCTCGTGGACTCGGAGAAAAACTATTTAATTAATTGTATTATCTCATAAGTTTAAAGATACATCAAGGGGGTTTAAGTTTAAAATAATAGTGTATAATCTATTGTGTGGTCATAAATCAATTTCTTCTGCTGTATATTTATGTAAGGATAAAAAGAAGGAGCAGGGCTGTTAAAAATGATAAAAGTGTAATATTATACATAAAGTGGTTAAACGGGGAAGATGGCTAGGCATATATTCAGGAGGTGGACAGGCTGAAGACCCGCGGTTTGCGTATTACTGCTGTTGTATTAATTGTCCTATTAATTGTCGGTGTGCTCGGTGGGTTTTTTTATTGGGCCCACAAAAATAATGTAAGTAAACTTGTCAGTACTTTCTTTCTTATTAAAAGTCAATACATCGAAGATGTCAGCACAGCTAAATTGGTAAATGGTGCGGTTGAGGGGATGGTGGAAGCCTTGGATGATCCATATTCAGTTTATTTGGACAGGGAAGCCTTTAAGGAGTTAAATCTGCAGATAGAAGGGACTTTTGGCGGAATAGGTGTAGAAATCGATATGAACCAGGACAATCAAATTGTTGTTGTTTCTCCTTTGCCTGGAACACCGGCTGCTCAGGAGGGTATCCGAAGCGGGGATCTGATCACTAAGATTGAAGATGAAGAAACGACAGATATGACCACTGTTGAAGCTGCAGCTATTCTTCGAGGAGAGCCGGGTACCACCGTTTCCCTGGAGATCATGCGTCCGGAGGAGAATCGAACCTTTACTGTGCAGTTGGTCAGAGAACAAATTATTGTTCCTTCTGTAAGCGGAAGAATGCTTGAGGATTATCCGGATGTAGGGTACTTGCGTGTGATGCATTTCAACCGTGTCAATACAAATACCCAACTACATGAGGAACTGACAAAATTGGAAGAGGCTCAATATCGTGGGTTGATACTTGACCTGCGGGGGAACCCCGGGGGTGATCTGCAGGCGGCTGTAGAAGTAGCGGGGTATTTTTTAAAGGATGGTCCTGTTGTTCGAATTGTCCAGAGTGGAGGAACAGAGGATGTCTTATATGCTACCCGCAGCGGTCGAGAGGTAACGGGGCCCCTTGTGGTGCTCATAGATGGGGGGAGTGCCAGCGCTTCGGAAATTGTTGCCGGTGCTATCAAAGACTCTGAAAGTGGGGTACTGGTAGGTGCACGTACATTTGGCAAGGGTCTGGTACAGACTGTTTTTAACCTGGGTGATCAAGAGGGGGTCAAGCTGACCACCAACAAGTATTTGACACCTGATGGGCATGATATTCATGCCAAGGGGATCGAGCCGGATGTCGTTGTTGAGCAGCCAAAGGATATAGAGGAAGATGTTCAGTTGGAAAAGGCTGTAGAAGTACTTGAGGAGCAGTTGAAGAGCGAAAAGGCGGCGTAGGGGGGTAGCAGATGGATTTTTCCTGGACTCTGGTTCTTTACCATTCTGCCTTTACTATTCTGCAACTGCTGATGTCACCTTTATTCTGGCTTGTAGTGGTTCTGGTATGGCTGCAGTACCGCCGTATGCTGAAAACCAAGGAGTCCTTATATGGGCTCAAGGATTCTTCTTTTCGGGCTTCATTTATAGCTTTGGTTTATGGGGTCATTGGAGGCTTTCTAGGAAGCTTTCTGATGATCCTTTTTGGAGTGACCATCAACGGGGTAGGTGTGGCCTGGCTGTGGATTATCGCTCTGGTGCTGATGCTGTTCAGTCCAAGATTTTTATGTTTCTCCTATGCTGGCGGAGTGCTGGCCTTAATCTCTATCATTTTTGGTTATCCTCAGGTTCATATCCCTGGCCTTATGGGCCTGGTTGCTGTGCTGCATCTGGTGGAAAGTATCTTAATATTATTGAGCGGGCACCAGGATCCCCTTCCTGTTTATGTTCGCAATCCTGATGGGCGTGTGGTGGGTGCCTTTAACCTACAGAAGTTTTGGCCGATACCCCTGGCTGCGATGATGATCCTTTTAGGTGCTGACCAGGTACCCGGAGAATTGCTGAAAATGCCGGAGTGGTGGCCGCTGATTCGTCCCTGGGAAACAGCATCCATTCAGGATGTCATGTATCAGATTCTGCCTGTTGTGGCCGCACTAGGTTATGGTGAACTGGCGGTTACCTGCTTGCCCAGGGAACGCACAAAACGCACTGCCGCTCACCTGGCAGGGTACAGCATTGTTTTACTGGGGCTTGCTGTTGCTTCATCTCACTATCCTCAGTTCTCCATTATTCCCGCCCTGTTTTCCCCGTTTGGCCATGAGTTAGTCATCTATCTGGGACGTCGTCAGGAACTGCAGGGGAGACCGCGCTTTGTTCCTCCCTCATCCGGAGGGGTGATGGTCTTGGATGTTCTAAAGGGATCCCCTGCTCATTTGGCTGGCATAAAGTCCGGTGATGTTATCCGGAGTGTGAATGGCAAATCTGTTAATTCCCGCCACGAGCTCTCTCGGATCCTCAGGTTAGCAGGGGATTCTTTTCTATTGGAGTTTGCCGGAGGAACAGGAGAAACCAGCCAGGCCAGGGTGCATAAAGCACCGGGAGAACCCCTGGGAGAGATCCCAGTTCCCGAACTCGGAGATCGTCCTAATGTTGGCTTTGTCATGGGAAGCCCCTTTAAGAAATTAATCAACCGTGTAAAGAAAAAGTTTAATGTACACAAGTAATGTAACGACAAACTTGTCAGCTTTATTCCCACTTCCGACCTCCCACTTCTCACATCTCAGTACAAACCACTAACGACCAACCACCAACCACTAACCACTACTCTGTCACACCTCTTCCCCTTGTTTAATAATATGTAAAAAATACTACAGGGGGTGAGCGCTACCTGGCTCAATTCAGCAGGTGGGATGGATGGGTATAAAACAAAAGAACCGACATTATCTGGCAAGTGCTCTGACCAGCAAGGGTTTCATTTCGTTTTGGCCTGAGCGCTTTAAGGAACTGAAGAGGTTATACCTGCTCCAAGGGAACACAATTTCCGGACAGAGTTTGGCTATTCGACTGCTGGGCTTGGCATTAGAAGACCGGAGTTTACATATAAACTATTTTCATCGTGCAGAGGATCCAATGGTTTTGGAGGGAATGATCATTCCTGTAAAGGGATTCGGTGTGCTCAGCAGAGACCATCCCTGCGCCCAACTGGGCTCCTTTCCCTCCCTGAAGGTAAAAACTGTGGAACTACCCGGGGGCAGTGTTCAGACGAAAGATTGCGGGGCTTTAGGAAATGAAAAAGTTGGGCAATTATTAAATGCGGCCGGGGAAATCCACAACTCATGTTGTTCTGGTTATGGTGACCCGTCAGATGCGGGGGTTATGAACAAAGCTACTGGATGGATCAAGGACTTTCAGGAGAGGGAATCTGTTCTTAAACACTTTTTTGCCGGGAGTGTGACTGTACAGGGGGAGGTGGAATTCCTTCATCATCTATTAAAGCACTGCAGAAAGCGCTATCTGCTCAAGGGAGCACCAGAAAGTGGAACCAAAGTGATGCAGGAGATTCTGATTGAGGCATTAAGCTGTAGATATGGAGTAGAAGCCTTTCACTCCTGGATTGATCCCATGCAGCGTGTTGCGCTGTTTTTCCCGGAGATACAGGTGGCGGTAGTTGATATAACCTGTTGTTACAAAGATCTTTCTCCCCTGCCTGATGATGTGGTATGGGATCTGGGTGGTAATACACAAACAGAGGCTTGTTGTCAGGAAGCAGGCAGAAAAGTCCAAAAGCTTAAGTCATTCCTAACAGAAGCAGGGAGGACGGCAGACACTTCTGAAGAGGGAAAAGAAGGACTCTATTTTACCGAGGACGAACTTGATGAGATTATTTCCCAGCTTCTCCGGGATATTTTAAGTAAATAATCTCAACATAAACTAAAAAAGCTATTAATTCCCTAAGCTATGCCAGTGATGCTCTGCCTCTTCCAGTTCCATTAACGCTCCTGCTATATCTTTTGCTGTTATTGCTGCTCGCGCTCTGGTCAGGCTTACACCCAGATCGTTTATTTCATTTTTTTCCATGCTGAACTGAATTCTGGGCACTACCTTCTCCCAGGCTTCTTCCAGGTTGTCTATCTCCTGTTGGGCACTTTTCCAGTCGCCTTTTTGTACAGCTTCCTTCACCAACACTAGTTTGCCTGAAACACTATCATCCTCTCCACGAGGCTGTTTCAGATAGGAACCGGATAGCATAATTCCAATAAACAGAGCCAGTATCGCAACAGGAAGTAGGTAGTAAATGAGTTTTTTCAAGGCGTTCACCTCAATGTGGTCCGGGATAATCCCCGATATCTGTCAGCTTTTGTAGATGATCCTGGTATTTATCGATATAGAGGTTACCCTGGGTATCCAGGTTGGCCAGGAATACCTCAGCAGGGTCGTTGATCCCCTCGCTTCTCAACTGATCATCCAACCAGGTGCGGTCTAGATTAACCTGTCCAAGGTTTTGTTCCACAACAACTCCGTCATAAATCAATTCAGTGCCTATACCTTGATAGTTGGTAGAAATATTAAGATCCTGTGTGGTGACTGTTTGATATTGTGATTTCTTAAGAACTGATAGTTGACCGTTGACTTCTAGAACTGCGAATTCCACCTGTGATATATCAAATACATTTTGCAGGCGCAACTGCTCCAGGAGTTCGCTGGTACGGTAGCGCAGTTTTTTCATGGCATTTTCCATAATTTTGCCGTTCATGATCACCACAGTTGGTTCTCCATCAATATATTTACCAGCATATCTCCATTTCAGGGTGAGCAACTGTAAAACCGCTACAAGGAAGGTCCAGACTGCCAGGCCAACCCAGTGCGGCCAGGCCCGGGTTGTAAGATCTGTAGTCAGGCTGGCTGCTATAGAGCCAATGGTAATACCCAGAATATAATCAAAAAAGCTGAGCTGGCTGATCTGTTGTTTGCCTAAAAGCCGTGCAAAGATCAGCAGTGTAAAAAAGCCAATAACACCCCGAACAATTACTACAAGAGCTTCATTCAAAGTATTCACTTCCGAAGTTCTTTTTTTTTATTATTACCCAGTGATCGCCTTTCTATTAACGGTGACGGGCTTTATGGTATAATGCGTTGTATAGATAACTTGAATATTTGTCGCTTGACAGGCCAAAAAGGCGAATAATTGTTGAAAATAGTGGCTATTTTTAATAAAAGCGGGTGTTATAGATGAAATTTACCTTAAAATCACCATTTTCCCCCACTGGAGATCAGCCAAAGGCCATATCTTCTTTGAGCAAAGGTATCACATCTGGTATGCCTTTCCAGACTTTGTTGGGGGTCACTGGTTCAGGAAAAACATTTACCATCGCCGGAGTTATCCAGGATGTGCAAAAGCCCACACTGGTTATCGCTCCTAATAAAACATTGGCCGCACAACTTTGCGGGGAGTTTCGGGAGTTTTTTCCTGACCATGCGGTGGAATATTTCGTCAGCTACTATGACTATTTCCAGCCAGAGGCCTATGTGCCTTCGACTGATACTTATATTGAAAAGGACTCTTCATTAAATGAGGAGTTAGATAGGCTACGCCACTCCGCCACTGCTAGTACTTTTGAGCGGGATGATGTGATCATTGTAGCCAGTGTTTCCTGTATCTACGGTTTAGGGTCTCCGGTCTATTACCGTGAAATGATGGTTTCTCTGCGCCAGGGGATGAAGATCGACCGGGATGAGGTAATTGAGCGTTTGGTGGATATACATTACCAACGCAATGACTATGAGTTTGAGCGGGGACGCTTTCGGGTGCGGGGGGATGTGCTGGAGATCTTTCCTTCTTCTTTTACTGAAAAGGCCCTGCGGGTGGAGTTCTTCGGTGATGAAATCGACCGTATTTTAGAGATAGATACCCTTACCGGTGAGGTTATAGCCCGGCGCCTCCATGCGGTGGTTTTTCCTGCCTCTCACTATGTGACCGCTCCTGAGCAAATGGAAAAAGCGATCCGGGGGATCGAAGAGGAGTTAGAAGAACGCTTACAAGAACTGCACAGAGAGGAGAAGCTCTTGGAGGCCCAGCGTCTGGAGCAGCGCACTCGTTATGATCTGGAGATGATGCGTGAGGTGGGTATCTGTAGGGGGATTGAGAATTACTCCCGTCATTTAACTGGGCGTAAGCCGGGAGAGCCTCCTTACTGCTTGCTCGATTTCTTTCCGGAAGATTTTCTGGTAGTCATCGATGAGTCGCATATTACAGTGCCGCAGATCAATGGGATGTATGCCGGTGATTTCAGCAGGAAGAGTACTCTGGTGGACTACGGGTTCAGGCTTCCCTCAGCCCTGGATAACAGGCCGCTGCGCTTTGATGAGTTCCTGGCCAGGGTGCCCCAGGCAATATTTGTTTCGGCGACTCCGGGGGCATTTGAGATGGGCCACAGTCACCAGGTAGCAGAGCAGATCGTGCGGCCTACCGGGCTGATAGATCCGGAGGTGGAGGTGCGTCCTGCCCAAGGACAGGTAGATGATCTGGTGGAACAGATCAGGATCAGGGTGGACAAACAGCAGCGGGTGTTGGTGACTACCTTGACGAAAAAGATGGCTGAGGATCTGACCGATTACCTGCGTGAATTAGGGATCCGTGTGCGTTATATGCATTCAGATATAAAAACCCTAGAGCGGATGGAGATACTGCGGGATCTGCGCCTGGGGGTGTTTGATGTGCTGGTGGGTATTAACCTCTTACGGGAGGGGCTTGATCTCCCTGAGGTAGCACTGGTAGCTATTTTGGATGCGGATAAAGAAGGGTTTCTGCGCTCTGAACGCTCCTTGATTCAGACTACAGGGAGAGCTGCCAGAAATGTAGAGGGAAAAGTGATCATGTATGCGGATAGAATCACTGACTCTATGAAGCGGGCTATCGGAGAGACAAATAGAAGGCGTCAGATTCAAAAGGATCACAATGAACGGCATGGCATCGTACCCCGCACTATTCAAAAGGCGGTCAGGGATGTCATTGAAATAACTCTTCCAGCCCAGGTTGCCGAGGAGAAGGGAACCTACAGGGTTGGAAAACCTTTGGACGATATGAATAGAAAGGAATTGGAAAAGCTTATTTCCCGGTTGGAGAAGGAGATGCGCCAGTCTGCCAAGGACTTGGCCTTTGAGAAAGCGGCAGGGTTGCGTGATTTGATCATGGAACTGCGTAAAGAACTGTCTACAAGGTCACGCCGCAAAAGCAAATCCGTGGAACAGATAGAAGAGCAGTTGGAGATAGATGCAGAAATGGATGTAACAGGGAGGCATCGCAAGCAATCATGTGTGCAAGAGTAGAAAAAGAAATCAACCTCCCGGAGAGGGACAAAATTGTCATCCGGGGGGCACGGGTCCACAACCTGAAAAACATTGATGTGGATATACCCCGTGAAAAAATGGTAGTGATTACCGGGCTTTCTGGGTCAGGAAAGTCCTCATTAGCTTTCGATACGGTTTACGCCGAAGGGCAGCGCCGCTATGTGGAGTCCCTTTCCTCTTATGCGCGGCAATTTTTAGGGGTTGCAGACAAGCCTGATGTGGACTATATTGAAGGGCTTTCTCCCGCCATTTCTATCGACCAGAAGGCGGGGAGCCGCAATCCCAGATCCACTGTGGGGACGGTAACAGAGATCTATGACTATCTGCGGCTTTTGTTTGCCCGCATCGGTAAGCCTCATTGCCCTCAGTGCGGCAGGCCGGTGCAGCAGCAGACGGTGACCCAGATGGTTGACCAGATTATGGCTTACCCTGAAGGTACTAAGGTCCAGATACTGGCTCCCATTGTGCGGGGAAAAAAGGGTGAGCATCAGCGGATCTTTAGTGATCTACAGAAGAAGGGCTTTGTGCGGGTGCGTGTTAATGGCGAGATCCGGGAGCTTGATGAAGATATCACCCTGGAGAGATATAAAAAGCATGATATAGATGTAGTCATCGATCGCCTGGTTGTACGGTCGGGATTGGAAAACCGCCTGGCCGATTCTCTAGAGACTGCTCTAGGACTCGGTGAGGGGATCGCCGTAGTTATTCCGGTAGATGGTAAGATTCCTGTTGATGGTACTGATGTGGTGTTCAGCCAGAACTTCGCCTGCCCGGAGTGTGGGATCAGTTTGGCAGAGATCACCCCCCGCCTCTTTTCCTTCAACAGCCCTCACGGGGCCTGCAGTGAATGTTCAGGCCTCGGCTACGGGATGGAGGTGGTTCCTGAACTGGTGGTTGACAAGGATAGGGCTGTGCGGGCGGGTGCTTTATTACCTTGGTCCCATTCTCCCCAGAACTACTATCCGCAGATAGTGAAATCCCTCATGGATCACTATAAGTGCAGTTGGGATACACCTTACAAGGATCTGCCATCACAGGTGCAGGACATACTGCTCTACGGAACAGATGAGGAAATTCGTTTTCATTATGAAGATCAGTTTGGGCAGACAAGGAATTGGCAGGGAAAATTTGAGGGACTAGTCAACCAGTTGACCCGCCGTTATAGGGAAACGGATTCTGAAGATGTGCGGGATTATATTGGGCGCTATATGACTTCTCGTCCCTGTCCTAGCTGCAAAGGAGCAAGACTGCGTCCGGAGGCCCTGGCAGTAACAGTTGGTGGTAAAAATATCGCTGAGGTAACAGCCCGGACAATTTTAGAGATGCAATCCTTCATCCAAAACCTTTCTCTGACCAACAGGGAGGAGCAGATCGCTCATCAGGTGGTGAAAGAAATCATTTCTCGCCTTACCTTTTTAGTGAATGTGGGGCTCGACTATCTCACATTAGATCGCCCTGCAGGAACACTGGCCGGGGGTGAGGCACAGAGGATCAGGTTGGCCACCCAGATCGGCTCCGGCCTGGTGGGAGTTCTCTATATCTTGGATGAACCGACTATCGGGCTACATCCCAGGGACAACACCAGGCTGATTGGGACACTGAAGCAGCTGCGTGATCTGGGGAATACCCTGATCATTGTGGAACATGATGAAGAGATGATGCTCAATGCAGATCAAATTATCGACATCGGCCCTGGCGCCGGGGTTCACGGCGGTGAGCTCATCGCTCAGGGTACACTAGAAGAGATCGTCAAGGTAAAAGAATCGATCACCGGACAGTATCTGAGTGGGCGCAAGGATATTCCTGTGCCAGAGGCACGCCGTAAGCCTAATGATCGCTGGCTAGAGGTGAGGGGCGCTGGGGAGTTCAATTTAAAAGATATTGATGTAAGGATTCCTTTAGGACTTTTTGTTTGTATTACCGGGGTTTCCGGGTCAGGGAAGAGTACTCTGCTGGATGAGATTATCTATAAAGCGCTTGCTCAAAAGCTTCATCGCTCCCATGCTCATCCCGGGGCTTTTCGTGAGCTACTCGGCATTGAACACCTGGAAAAAGTTGTCAAAATTGACCAGTCTCCTATTGGGAGAACCCCCAGGTCGAACCCTGCTACCTATACAGGGGCCTTTGACGGGATCAGGGAACTTTTCTCCTTAACCCCGGCATCACGAATGAAAGGTTACCGTCCGGGCCGCTTCAGCTTTAATGTGCGGGGTGGGCGCTGTGAAGCCTGCCGTGGGGATGGCATTATTAAAATCGAGATGCACTTTTTGCCTGATGTCTATGTTCCCTGTGATGAGTGCAGGGGGAGCCGTTATAACCGCGAAACACTGGAGGTCAAGTACAAAGGGAAGAATATTGCTGAGGTTCTGGATATGACTGTCAGTGAGGCCAATGAGTTTTTTGAGAACATCCCTAAGGTGAACCGTAAATTGCAGACATTGTATGATGTGGGATTGGGCTATATTAGGCTGGGACAGCCTGCTACCACCCTGTCAGGGGGGGAGGCTCAGCGTGTCAAACTGGCCACAGAGCTTTCACGGCGCAGCAAAGGCAGCACTCTCTATATTTTGGATGAGCCAACCACCGGTCTGCATAAAGAGGATATCAGAAGACTTCTGCTGGTCTTAGAAAGGCTTGTGGAAAAGGGCAATACAGTTGTGGTCATTGAGCATAACCTGGATGTGATTAAAACAGCGGATTACATCATCGATCTCGGCCCCGAAGGGGGAGCTGGGGGAGGCCAGGTGATCGCCACCGGAACACCGGAAGAGGTTGCCGAGAATTACAACTCCTATACCGGACGTTACTTAAAAGAGGTATTCCAGGTTGCCAACCCCACTCAGCGTCATGCCGATAAAACCGCATTGGTCAGCGGTTAATACGCATTGCAGCTAAGGAGATGGGACAGTGGCGATACAGAATATTAAGAAAGAGCTGGATCTTATTCCCGACAGGCCGGGGGTCTATATCTTCCGGAACCGGTCGGGAAGGGTTATTTATGTGGGGAAGGCTGTCTCGCTGCCTAACCGTCTGCGGTCTTACTTTCAGCCCGGAGGGCTTAGCGAACGGATCAGGAAAATGACAGAGGAGGCCGCTCGCCTGGAGTACATCATCACTGACACCGAGGCGGAAGCCCTAGTCTTGGAATGCAACCTGATCAAAGAGAACCGTCCAAAGTACAATATTCAGCTTAAGGATGATAAATCCTATCCATATATCAGGGTCACTGCAGAGGAGTTCCCCAGGGTGATGATGACACGCAACCTGGTGCGGGACGGCTCTCGCTATTTCGGACCATACCCCAATGTGGGGGCGGTCAAAGAAACCATGGACTTTTTACGCAAACTTTTTTCCTTTCGCACCTGCTCTGAACGCAAACTGGCGCCTCGCAGCAGGACTTGTCTCAATGGACAGATCAAACAGTGTGTGGGCCCCTGCGTGGGGAATGTGTCTCTTGAAGAATACCAGGAGATGATCGAGCAGCTGGTTTTGTTTCTGGAGGGCAGGACCAATGAGGTAGAAAAACGCCTGAGCCAGCAGATGAAGGATGCCGCGGAAAGGCTGGACTTCGAGGAAGCTGCCCGGCTGCGCAATCAACTGGATGCAGTCAATAAACTGCATGAACAGCAGCGGGTAGCCCAGGCAACAGGACCTGATCAGGACTTTCTGGCAGTAGGGAGTTACCTGGATGATGTCTGTGTGGTCACCCTGCGGGCACGCGGGGGGAATGTAGTGGCCAAGGAGCATTACTTTCTCACTGGTGCAGAGGGGCTGCCTGAAGGGGAAGTTCTCTCTTCATTTATCAAGAGATACTACCATAGGGGAAGGGAGATTCCTTCCGCAATCCTCACCAGTGCTCAGGTAGATGAAGCTGACCTACTGGCCTCCTGGCTGACAGATCAGAAGGGGAAACGAGTTAGGATTCGGTTCCCCAAGCGTGGGCGGGGTAAGGAGTTGGTGGGCATGGCTTTGGAAAATGCAAGTGTTATCGCTGAGCAGCACTATCGCAGTTCGCTGAAAAATAAAGAAAAAGGGATTGCACTGGTTTTGGATTTACAAGAGGCCCTGGGCCTGGATAAGCCGCCGGCAAGGTTGGAGTGCATCGATATTTCACACCTGGGGGGGCAGGAAACTGTAGGCTCTCTTGTCTGTTTCACCGATGGGCAGCCAGATAAAAAGGGATACAGGCATTACCGGATCAAGGCAGAGGTTTGTGGTGATGATTACGCGGCTATACAGGAGGCAGTGAAGCGCCGCCTCAGCAATAGCGCCAAAAACAACCTCCCTGATCTGCTGTTGATCGATGGGGGAAAAGGCCAGCTGAATTCAGCTCTAAAGGCCTTGCGGCAAATTGATGCCCCACACCTTAATCTAGCTTCACTAGCTGAGGAGGAAGAAGAGATTTACCTGCCAGGACGCAGTGAGCCTCTTGTTCTTCCCCGCAATCATCCGGGGTTGCATCTGCTGCAGCGGGCTCGTGACGAGGCCCATCGCTTTGCCCTCACCTACCAAAAAAAATTGCGTCAGCGCAGGATGAAGGCATCTGTTTTGAGGCAGGTGCCAGGAGTCGGCAAAAAGAGGCAGGAAGCGCTGCTCAGGCATTTCGGTTCACTAAAACGCATACGCAAGGCTTCCATCGATGAACTGGCTGCAGTGCCTGGGATGAATAGAAAAGTAGCGGAGGAATTGAAACAAGTTCTTAGTTAGTCAGTTAAACGAATTCCTGACATGAACGTTCCTTTGTTTCCACTCGTTTCCTTCAGCAGCTAAATGAATAACATGAGCATATAAAATATGCTATCATAGAAAACGAGTGCCAATTATAGAAAAAATGATACCTTAGTTGATGCAGGTGCCTTGGTAAAACGGGAGGCCGATATTACATGATGAATGATCTTATTATAAGTATCATAAATCAATATGGTTATCTTGGTGTTTTCTTATTGATTATTATCGAGAATTTTTTTCCGCCGATACCATCCGAGATAATTTTAACTTTCGGAGGTTTTATGACAACATACACCACGATGACCGTCTGGGGAGTTATTTTATTTGCCACACTGGGCTCAGTTTTAGGAGCAACTGGTTTATATACACTCGGACGAGTGTTGAATGCGGAACGATTTGAGCTTTTGTTTAGCGGTAAGGTTGGCAGGGTGCTGCATTTAAAGGCAGAGGATGTCAGGAGAGCAGATAAATGGTTTAAGAAACATGGTCATGCAGCGGTTTTCTTATGCAGATTTGTGCCAATTGTACGCAGTTTGATATCCATACCGGCAGGAATGTCCAAAATGAAGTTCGGTGGATTCTTGCTGTTGACAATCCTGGGTACATTCATTTGGAATATGGTTCTTATCTATTTGGGTAGACTGGCGGGAGAGGCTTGGGTAGTAATTGCTTCTTACATGGATATTTATTCAAAGATCATTGCTATGGTTTTTGTTGTCTGTGGTTTAGCGTTAGCAGTGTTTTATGTGAAGAAAAGATTTATTAATAAATGATAATAGCACAGCAATATGTAGCCAAACTATAATGGATGTGTCTAAAAGTCACAGTGAGCAACTGTGACATTTTTGTCCAGCGGTGGTGCAGAAGGGATGGTACTAATATGTTAAACTAGTAGTAGGTAAAGACTGAGGTACAAATAATTATATCTGTGCCAACTATTTCCATGACTGCTGAAATGGAGTGAATGACTTTAGGATGCAGGAAATTAAACTGGTAGCCATTGATCTTGATGATACACTGCTGCGGGATGACTTGACAATTTCGCAGTTTTCCAAAGATATTTTGCAGGAAGTGCGGGAGGCAGGGGTTACAGTCACTCTGGCCACAGGGAGGATGTTGCCTTCGGCGCGTCCCTATGCTGAACAGTTGGAATTTGATGTTCCTTTGATTACATATCAGGGCGCTTTGGTCAAGAATGTTTTCTCAGAGGAGGTGCTTTACAACTGTCCCCTTTCCCAGGAAATATCTAGAATTGCGATTCAGTATGGGCGCAGTAAAAAAATACAAGCCAACTTTTATTTTGAAGATAAGGTTTTTGTTGAGCGTGTGACAGAGGCTGGGGAGCACTACGAGCATTTGGCTGGTATTCCTTTTACAAGGGTGGATGATCTTGAGGAATTGCTGGAACAGGGACTTCCCTATAAAATGCTGTTGATCGATGATGAGCAGGTAATCGATCAGGAGTTGGAAGAGCTGGGAGGAGTCCTCAATGGGAAAGGGTTTGCTGCACATCTTACTAAGTCCAAGCCTACCTACCTGGAGGTGAATCATCCATTAGCGACAAAAGGAGTGGCTCTGAGTAAACTGGCGGAACGGCTGAACATCGGCAGGGAACAGGTGATGGCCTTTGGGGACAGTTTCAATGACCTGGAGATGCTGGAGTATGCCGGTTATGGTTTTGCTGTTGCCAATGCTCACCCGGATGTGCGCTCTCAGGTACACTATATTACGGCATCTAATAATGAGGATGGGGTAGCTTTGGCTCTTCGTGAAATGGTCATTCTGGGGAAGGGATATCCTGAAGCCACATTGACCACTAATATAATAAGCTGATCAATGGGAGAATAAACTAATAAATATCTGTGACACCGGAAAGGATGTGTGTGGGGGTTTATGGATGGGTTATTGAGGATCGATACAGGTCACCTGGTGCAGCCCGGAGAGGAAGGTTTACTGCAGCTTAGCCCGGCAGATATCTCTATTTTTCGAAAATTTCAGGATGGTCTACAAGAGAATAGAACACCGATCACCGCTTCTTTTTTGGATGAGGAAACTATTGCTGATATAAAGTCCACTGCCAGGAAACTGCGAGAAAAATATGAGAACATTCTGATTCTGGGCATCGGTGGCTCAGCCTTGGGGACAAAGGCCATCTTGGATTTTGCCAAGGGCCATTATCATTACTTGGAAAAGCAAAGACCGCGCATTTTTGTGCTGGACAACATTGATCCGGCTCCGGCTGCCCAGCTGGAACGGATTTTGGATTTTAGTAAGACAGCTCTTATTTATATCAGCAAATCGGGGTCAACTCCGGAGACTGCAGCTAATTTCATTTATTTTTATAAGAAATACAAGGAAGCCGGTGGAGACGATGGGGATATTGTGATTATCTGCGATGAAAAGGAGAATGGGATCAACCGCATCGCCGCTGAACTTGGATGCTATTTACTTCACTTTCCACCCCGTCTGGGGGGCAGATATTCTGCATTATCCCCTGTTGGTTTTCTCCCGGCAGAACTGGCGGGTATCGACTGCCGGGACCTGCTGGAAGGCGCCGCTGCAGTGCAGCGGGTGGTTACCACTGCAGCTGATGAAGAAAATCCTCTCTTGGTTTTAGGCAGTTCGTTATATCAATATGCCCAACAGGGGAGAACCACCCATGTGCTGTTTAACTACAGCAATCTCTTGGTAGAGTTCGGGTTATGGTTTATGCAGCTGTGGGCGGAAAGCCTGGGAAAAAAGGAGACACTTACCGGGGAGCAGGTGGGGAGGATAGGAGCCACACCCTTCTCTTGTCTCGGGGCGACAGATCAGCATTCCTTGCTCCAGTTATTTAAGGAGGGCCCTGCCGATAATGTCCATGGTTTTGTAATCATTGATCAGGTACCATATGACCTGAAAATACCGGGTGCTTTTTCTCAGGAGGTGGAGTATGCTTATTTTGAGGGTCATACAATGCAGGAGCAGCTCCATATCGAACAGCTGGCAACAGAGGTGAGCCTGGTCAATGCCGGTCATCCCTGTTATCGGATCACCCTCAGCGAACACTGTACTCCTGCTCTTGGGGCATTGTTCTACTTTTATGAAGCCTTGACCATCTATGTGGCTAATCTGTACAATGTAAATCCATATGATCAGCCAGGTGTGGAGGAAGGCAAACATCAGGCCTATGCTTTGCTGGGAAGGGAAGATTTTCTTTCCAAAAGGGAAGATTACCAGAGAATGACGGAAAAATACGGAAGAGAAAGCCGAGTTTTTGTTATTTGACACAGGGGGACGGTTCTCCTGTGTCAAGTCTTGTATATTATCCATGTCTTGATCGAACATCTTTTTTCCAACGACTAACGATCAACCACTAATACAGGAGGGAGAGCTTCAATGAGCAGTGTTCTGGCCGTAGATCTGGGTGGCACTAAAATCTGTTCAGCGCTGGTGAACCTGAAGGGAGAGGTCATTAAGCAAGACACGTGCCTTACAATGCCAGATAGTGGTTTTGAGCTTGTTGTGGACAGGATCCTGACCAGCCTGAAGAGTGTGATACCTGAAGGTGAACAACCGGCAGGGATTGGTATAGCGGTACCCGCCTATATTGATCAATGCACTGATAGAATCGTTTTCTCTCCTAATTTACAGTGGCATGATGTTGATTTAAAAAAGAAATTAGAGGATCATCTGGGAATCCCGGTATGGTTGGATAATGATGCCAACCTTGCTGCCCTTGGCGAACACCGCTATGGTGCGGGGAAGGGCTGTAATGATCTGCTTTATATCACTGTCAGTACCGGGGTAGGGGGCGGCCTCATTCTGGGAGGAAAGGTTTATCGTGGGGCATTTCGGGGTGCTGGGGAGTTCGGCCATATGATCATTGATCGAAATGGCCCTTTATGCTCCTGTAAAAACAGAGGGTGTTTGGAAGCATTGGCCTCAGGTACTGCCATCAAGAGGGATGCCCAGAAGTTGGTTAATTTCGGGCAGGGGAGCCGCATGTTTTCACTTGCCGGCAGTGTGGAAAAGGTCGATGCAGGGATTGTTGGCCAGGCAGCACTGGGTGGAGATCCTGAGGCACAGGCGATTTTATCCAGAGCTGGCCGCAATTTAGGAATTGCTATCGCTAGTGTTATGAACCTGCTTAATCCGGAGATGTTTATCATCGGGGGCGGAGTTGCTTATGGGGTGGGGCATTTGATTCTTAATCCGGCTCGGGATGAGGCTTATAAAAATACCTATCCACCTTACCGTAAATTCTTGAAGATCGTTCCGGCGGGGTTATCGTCAGATTCCGGAATCCTGGGGGCGGCTGCCCTTGCCTGGGACCATTTAGCTGTCTAGAGGTATTCCAATGGACAAGACTAATGCAATAGAGTTTAACTGATCAGGTAGGCTTATATATGTTTGTTGTGCAATAATAGGGGAGAGAGTTATTTAGTAAAGTTGCGGTGCAAATGATAGGGAGAGAGGGGGAGGAAGATGGATGAGAAACAACCGATTCGCCTGGTCATTGTAACAGGGCTTTCCGGAGCTGGCAAATCTCAGGCCATCAGGTGTCTGGAGGATCTGGGCTTTTTCTGTGTTGATAATCTGCCTCCATCGCTGATTCCTAAGATCACTGAGCTCTGCCAGCAGTCAAATGGCAAGATTAAACGAGTTGCCCTGGTAATGGATGTGCGTGGCGCCCTTTTCTTTGATTCTTTGGGTGGACTGAGTGAAGAACTGGGCAAATTGCGTCAACAGGGGATCCAGTACGAGATTCTCTTTTTGGAGGCCTCTGATGCTGTTCTGGTCAGACGCTACAAAGAGTCCCGCCGGCAGCATCCTCTAGAAGAGGATGGATCTGTGCTAGAGGCCATCAGAACAGAGCGGAAGCGTCTTCAGGAACTGCGAGGATCGGCAAATGTCATCATGGATACCACAGACATGACGGTTCATGATCTAAAAAAGAGCCTGATCAGCATCTACCAAAACAGGGAGAACGGAGAGAACGGAAATTATTTTAGCATTACCATCCTTTCTTTTGGCTATAAATATGGTATACCGCTGGATGCCGACTTGGTCATGGATGTGCGCTTTCTTCCCAACCCTCATTATGTCGATGAATTAAAATACTTAACAGGCCTTGATTCTCAGGTTAATGAGTACCTGTTCTCCTATGAGGAAACCGGTAATTTTCTGAACCGCTACTGTGATCTTTTGAATTATTTGCTGCCATACTACATCAAGGAAGGGAAAACACACCTGGTTGTAGCTATCGGCTGTACCGGAGGACAACACAGATCTGTGGCTTTAACAGAGAGAATGGCGGCTGAACTATCCGGAGACTATAAGGTACAGGTACACCACAGGGATCTTCATCGTGCAAAGGTAGAGGGGGAGCCATGAATTATCAAGATTTAGTATCCTCTATCGGCAGATTTTTTTGTCGGCGATCCTTGAAACACGGGCAACGCATTGTGGCTGTGGGTGGTGGCACAGGCCTTCCTGTTCTACTGCGTGGCCTGAAAAAATACACATCGAACATTACGGCTATTGTAACAGCGGCTGATGATGGGGGTAGTTCGGGAAGGCTGCGCGGGGATTTTGGCATTCTGCCTCCTGGTGATATTCGCAACTGTTTGGCGGCTTTGGCGGAAACTGAAATGCTTATGGAAAAATTGTTCCAATATCGCTTCGGACAGGGGGATGGCTTAGCAGGGCACAGCCTGGGCAATCTGTTGATCACTGCTCTTGTGGATATGACAGGTGATTTTAAAACAGCGATCAAGGAATTGAGCCAAGTTTTGAATGTGCGCGGACAGGTACTCCCTTCGACAATGGAACAGGTAACACTGAATGCGGAACTTACTGATGGCTCACATGTTTTTGGACAGAGCAGGATTGCCAAGGTAGATGTTCCTATCAAAAACATCTTTTTAACACCGGCACTCTGTAAAGCGGTGCCTGAAGCAGTCAGGGCTATCGAACAGGCGGACATGATTCTACTAGGCCCAGGTAGTCTCTTCACCAGTGTCATACCTAATCTATTGGTTCCGGATATATCTACGGCAGTCAACCAGTCTCATGCTGTAAAATGTTATATATGCAATATCATGACCCAGCCAGGGGAAACCACCGATTTTAAGGCTTCTGATCACCTGCATGCTATCTATGCTCAAACGGGTGTGAAACGTGTAGATTATATTCTAGTCAATAACAGAAGTGTTGATAAGGTTAAAAGCGAAAAATATGCCCTAGAAGGGGCGAGACCGGTAATTGTTGACCGGCGTACTCTTCAGGAGATGGGGGTGCGGGTTCTGGGAGGGGATTTTTTAAATGAGGATGAATTGGCGCGTCATGACTCCCAGAAACTGGGTCGCCTTATTTTCTCACGGCTGATGTAAATGATGGAGCAGCTTTACTTTGAGTAGGTCGCAAAGCTTGTACTCTAAGTAAATGGCTGGCTTGGCGCAGGTAACCGTTTTTTTATAAGCTGGAGATCTGGAGATATTGACACAGGAGAACCGTCCCCTGTGTCTTGAGGTGATGACAGGATGTCTTTTTCTATGGATGTTAAAAATGAAGTAGGACGGCTGGATTTCGGTCACACCCGCTGCCAGCGGGCGGAGTTAGCTGCTTTTGCTAGGGCATCAGGAAGTGTACGCCTAGGAAAGAGGAGAGCCCTGGTGATGACAACAGAGCTTCCAGTTGTGGCACGCCGCATTTTTTTGCTGTTAAAAAACCTGGGGTGGAGTAGGGTGGTGGCTATGCGCCGCTCTTTTCGGCCTCGCTATCGGCGTTTGTTTGTCGTCCAGGTTGGTCTAGAACAGCAGGATCGTAATTTGCTCAGGGAGCTTGGGTTTATGGACAGCAATCTGAGGTTTCGGGATTCCCTTGAACCATCTATTTCGGAAAAGGATTGCTGTAAGAAGGCTTTCCTGAGAGGTTGTTTTCTGGGATGTGGTTTCATAGCAGCGCCTTCATATTCTTATCACCTGGAGTTTTTCTTCAAAACCCATGCAGGTTCCGGAGAAGCGGTGGAAACGCTTACTTACTTTGGTTTATCACCACTATGCAGAGAGCGTCGCGGCGGTTATGGTGTTTATCTCAAAGAGGCTGATCAGGTATCAGAGTGCCTGCGGATTATAGAGGCTCATCAAGGGGTTCTTCAGTTTGAAAACTGTCGTATAGTTAAAGATATGCGCAACCAGGTCAATAGGCTGGTCAATTGTGAGACCGCCAATCTGAATAAATCTGTGGAGGCTGGCTTGAAACAGGTTGCAGAAATCAAAGAGATCGAATCACTGGCAGGTCTGGATACCCTGCGCCCTCCACTGTGGGAAGTGGCGCTGCTTCGCCTACAACACCCGGGTGCTAGCCTGACGGAACTTGGAAAACTCCTCTCTCCACCCCTCAGTAAATCAGGTGTCAACCATCGCTTCCGGGAAATATCCAAAATTGCCAGTCGACTGCGCAATGAACATAAGAATTAAGGTCTTCTATTTTGCCTCCTTTGCTTCCCCTTGCATACCTTATTATTAATGAAAAATTAATAAAAGCAGGAATTCTTACTGGAAATCGAGAATTCTATCTGTGAACAGGGGGGTGATGACTGATGAACTTAGGTTATAAAATGAAATTGGAACAGACACAAAAATTGGCTATGACTCCAGAATTGCGCCAGGCGATTATGGTGTTGCAGCTGTCAGCGACAGATTTGGAGCTATATGTAGAAAATGCCATGCTGGAAAATCCTCTGCTTGAGATTACAGAAGAAGATCATGAGGAAAAGCCCTCAAAAGATGAAGGTAAAGATGAAGGTAAAGATGAAGATGATTTTAATGAGGAATGGTGTGATTATCTTGCTGAATGCGGTCAGATTGAGCGCACTTTTGAGAAGGCCGCAGGATATGAAGAGAAAGAGTACTATAGCTTAGAGCATTATGTTGCTCAAATCCCCAGCTTGCAGGACCACCTATATCTCCAACTGTGCCTTGCTCTCTCCGATCCTGAAGATATGGAGATCGGAGAATTTCTCATCGGAAACATAAATGACCGCGGTTACTTGAACATTGGTCTGGAAGAAGCGCACAAGGTATCAGGTTTCCAGATGCAGGATATCGAAAGAGTTTTAAGGGTTATTCAATCATTTGATCCTGCGGGGGTGGGGGCACGGGATCTGCAGGAGTGCCTACTGATTCAGCTGGACCAGCATGGTCAACGCACCCCTGTATTAGAGAAGATTATAAGCGTTTTCCTGGATGACATCGCCAATGGCAACTTGTCTAAAATTGCTGCATCCACAGGGATTACAGTGCAAGAGGTGCAGAAGGAGGCAGATCTGATCAAGTTGCTAGATCCAATACCCGGATGCAATTTTTATCTCCCCGGGGAAAACCGCTATATTGTCCCTGACGTAGTGGTTGAAAAAGTAAATGGCGAGTATGTAATTATTGTCGACGATATTGCTGTGCCACGCTTGATGATCAACCACAATTACCAGCGTATGGTTAAACAAAAGACCGACTGTGATAAAGGAACAGTTGAATTCATCCAGAGCAAAATGAAAGCTGCTCTCTGGCTGATCCGCAGCATTGAACAGAGAAGGCTCACCCTTTACAAGGTTGTACAGTGTATTATAGATTATCAGTGGGAATTTTTGGACAAGGGAATCAAGTATCTGAAGCCTCTTAATCTCAAGCAGATTGCTGATATGGCTGATCTGCATGAGTCTACTGTGAGCCGTGCTACCTCCAACAAATATGTTCAAACACCCCAGGGCCTTTTTGAAATTAAATTCTTTTTTACCAGCGGTGTGGAAAGTGCTGCTGCAGGAGGGATGGTAGCCGCAGAGAGTGTTAAACATGGTATGAAAGAGATAATCACAACTGAGGATCCCTATAATCCCTATAGTGACCAGCAGCTTTGTGATCTGCTACAGAAAAAGGGTATCAACATTGCCAGGAGGACAGTAGCGAAATACAGGAAGGAGATTAGGGTTCCCAGTATGCGGCAGCGGAAGCGTTATCGCTGAACTGATAAATTATTATAATAGATTGTATTTATAAACTCAGGCGCAATATTGCGCCTTTTTTTATTGATCTGGGTTGCATTGCCAATCAAATAGTATATAATTTTAAGGGATATGTTATGTATTATATGGGTTATCTTGATTATATCTGTTACAGGGTCCAGGGAAAACGTGATCCCTTAAAAAAATGACCTATATAATACAGAGATAATTTACATACTATAAGTACGGGATCAGTTAAAGTTTACTTTCTACTATCTTGTGATGCTTAATCTTGGAAGGAGGAGTTTTTTGGTGGCTGTTAAGGTGGCAATTAATGGTTTTGGAAGAATTGGCAGATTGGTTTTACGTGCGGCTCTAAATAATCCGGAGATTGATGTTGTGGCAATCAATGACCTGACCGATGCTGAAACAAACGCTCACCTCTTTAAATATGATTCTGTTCATGGAACATTTCAGGGGTCGGTGGAAGCCAAAGGGGAGGAAATTGTTGTTAATAACCACCCGATCAAGGCTTTTTCCGAAAGGGATCCTAAGAAATTACCCTGGGGTGATTTAGGTGTGAGCATTGTTATCGAAGGGACAGGTGTATTTCGGGATAAGGAAAAAGCATCGGCACATTTGGAAGCTGGGGCAAAAAAAGTCATTATTACTGCACCTGCCAAAAATGAAGATCTGACAATTGTCATGGGGGTCAATGAAGAGAAATACGACCCCGCCAATCACCATATTATTTCTAATGCATCCTGTACCACCAACTGTCTTGCGCCGGTGGTCAAGGTGCTCAATGATAATTACGGCATCAAGCGCGGTTTGATGACAACAATACATTCCTACACAAATGACCAGCAGGTTTTAGACCTTGCCCATAAGGATTTGCGCCGTGCCCGAGCGGCTGCTCAATCGATGATCCCCACAACTACCGGGGCTGCCAAAGCGGTTGCACTTGTATTACCTGAGTTGGAAGGCAAATTGACAGGTGTTTCCGTTCGAGTTCCCACACCAAATGTCTCACTGGTGGATCTAGTGGCAGAATTGGATAAAACTACAGATGTGGAAGAGCTCAACCAGGCTTTTAAGGATGCGGCAGCTGGTCCATTACAGGGAATTTTAGCATACTCTGATCTGCCCCTGGTCTCCAGGGATTATAATGGTGATCCCAACTCAGCTATTGTTGACGGACCCTGTACAATGGTCAGCGGCGGGAATCTGGTGAAGGTTTTTGCTTGGTATGACAATGAGTGGGCCTACTCGGTACGGTGTGTTGACTGTGCACAATTTATAGCCGGCAAAGGACTCTAGAGGAAAGGTGGAGTAGTCAATTGGAGCTGAAGACCATCGGTTCCCTGGATGTAAAGGGCAAAAAAACGCTGGTGCGGGTTGACTTCAATGTCCCTTTAGATGACGAAGGAAAAGTGGCAGATGACAGCAGGATCAAAGCTACACTGCCTACAATTAAACACCTTCTTGAGGGAGATGCCAGAGTTATTCTGATGAGCCATTTAGGGAGGCCAAAGGGTAAGGTTGTAGAGAAACTGCGCCTCGATGATGTGGCCAGGCGCCTGGGAGAACTACTGGGTAAAGAAGTAAAAAAGGCCGATGACTGCATTGGCCCTGAAGTTTCCAGAGCCGCAGAGGGCTTAAAAGAAGGAGATGTTCTTCTCCTGGAAAATCTGCGCTTTCACCTAGAGGAAGAAAAAAATGATCCTGGCTTTGCCAAAGGCCTAGCTTCTCTTGCTGAAGTTTATATCAACGATGCCTTCGGGACAGCCCACCGCGCCCATGCTTCTACTGTGGGTGTGGCAGATTATCTTCCCGCATATGCTGGGTTATTGATGGAAAAAGAGATCAAGTCTTTGAGGAGTATTTTATTTGAACCTGATCATCCCTTTGCGGCAGTGCTGGGGGGTGCCAAGGTCGCTGATAAAATTGGGGTTCTCAATAACCTGTTAAATAAGGTTGATGCCATTCTTCTCGGTGGGGGTATGTCCAATACTTTTCTAAAAGCTAAAGGGTTAGAATTAGGGGATTCACTGGTTGACGAAGATCATCTGGAATTTGCCAAAAAGTTTTTGATTATGGCTAAGGAGCGGGGTGTGCGGGTTGAACTTCCCCAGGATTTGGTCATTACCTTGACCGGAAATAATGAACAGGTCAAGGTTGAGGAATCCGCAAATGTCCCTAGAGGCTGGTCTGCCCTGGACATTGGACCACGCACTGCTGATAACTATTCACAATTAATAAAGAAGGCCAAAACAGCTTTCTGGAATGGTCCGATGGGTGTTTTTGAGAAAGAACAGTTTGCCCATGGAAGTGAGATGGTAGCCAGAGCTTTGTCTGACCCGGGAGTGGTATCTGTAGTAGGGGGCGGCGATTCTCTGGCAGTGCTGAAGAAATATGGTCTAGCGGATCAGATCACCCATGCATCCACTGGGGGCGGCGCCTCTTTGGAATTTTTAGAGGGCAAGGAGCTTCCTGGGGTGGCCGTGCTGATGAAGAAATAAATTATATCAGAGAGGAGAACCTGTATAGTGGGAAATAAAAGAACTCCTTTGGTGGCTGGTAACTGGAAGATGCATAAAACACCTGCTGAGGCTGGTAACTTTACAAAATTACTGCTGGAAAATGTTAATCAACAGCAATTAAATGGCAGTGTTGAGGTAATTGTTTGTCCGCCCTTTCCGGCCTTAGCTGCAGTAGCCAACAAATTAGCGGGAAGCAAGATCGGCTGGGGTGCCCAGAATATGCATTGGGAGGCAGAAGGTGCATTTACAGGAGAGGTCTCCGGACCTATGCTCCAAGCAATGGGCTGTCACTATGTGATCATAGGCCACTCGGAGCGCCGCAGCAACTTTGGTGAAACTGATGATATGATCAGAAGAAAGCTGGCTGCTTCTTTCGCCTGTGGTCTGCGTCCTATCTTTTGCTTGGGGGAGAGTCTGGCCACCAGGGAAACAGGCCGGGCTGTGGAATACTGTCGGAAACAGTTGAAGGCAGGCCTGGATGGCATAAAAATTGCGCAACCTGATGCTCTGGTAGTGGCGTATGAACCGATCTGGGCTATCGGTACCGGAAAAACCGCAACACCGGAGGATGCTGTGGAAGTGATCAGTGCTCTGCGTCAAGAAATTGCCCAGATGTACGGCGAAGAGATGGCCGGCGGGCTGCGCTTTCTCTACGGTGGCAGTGTGTCCCCGCAGAGTGTAACTTCGTTTATGAAAGAAGAGGATATTGACGGGGTACTGGTAGGCGGTGCAAGCCTGGATATTGATAAATTCACTGCGATCATCCAGTCTACGGCAGATCTAAGGAGGAAAGATGATTGAAAAGCCCTTTAATGCTGCTTATTCTCGATGGGTGGGGGCTTTGCCCTGTTCAGCGAGGAAATGCCATTTGTCTCGCTGATACACCCAACTACAATCAACTGCAGCAAAAATACCCGGCTACAGTTCTTGATGCATCAGGAGAAAGGGTAGGACTTCCAGAAGGGCAGATGGGCAACTCCGAAGTAGGACACCTGAACATCGGATCCGGCAGGGTGGTTTATCAGGATATCACCAGGATCATTAAGTCGATATATAGTGGTGATTTCGCGAAAAATCAGGTTTTCCTCGATGCCATGCAGGAGGCAAAAGAGAAGGGGACGTCTCTGCATCTGATGGGTCTGCTCTCCGACGGGGGAGTGCACAGCCACCTGACACATCTCTATGCCCTGTTAGAGATGGCCTGTCACTATGATCTATCCCAGGTATATATCCATGTTTTTTTGGATGGAAGGGATGTAGTCCCTACCAGTGGTGTGGGATATATAAAAGAGTTGGAACAGAAATGCAAGGAAGTAGGCATCGGGGAGATAGCTACTATAAGCGGGAGATACTACGCCATGGACAGGGACAAGAGATGGGAGCGGGTAGAAAAGGCTTTTCAAGCTATCTGTTATGGAGAGGGCGAAAAGGTTTTGCTGCCTGCAGAGGCTGTAAAAAGATCCTATGCAGATCAGATCACTGATGAATTTGTATTGCCCAAAGTTGTTGTCGATGAGCAGGGTAAGCCCAAAGGAATGGTTCGGCTGGGAGACTCAGTGATCTTTTATAACTTCAGGGCAGATAGGGCCAGAGAGATCACCCGTGCCTTTGTCGATAGGGATTTTGAGGGGTTCACCAGAAGGGAATACCCTGGTGTTCACTTCACCTGTATGACCCAGTATGATGCTACAATACCTGCTCATGTCGCTTTTCCTCCACAGGAGCTCAGTAACACACTGGGTCAGGTTCTGGCAGAGCATGGCTTGAAACAGCTGCGTATTGCCGAGACGGAAAAGTATGCTCATGTGACCTTTTTTTTCAATGGTGGTGTAGAGGAGCCAAATCCCAATGAGGATAGGGTTTTGATTCCATCACCCAAAATCGCAACCTATGATTTAAAGCCTGAGATGAGTGCTCCGGAAGTTACAGAGCGAGTGATTTCTGAGCTGCGCAGAGATATCTATGATGTTATTATTTTAAATTATGCCAACCCGGATATGGTAGGGCATACAGGTGTGCTGGAAGCAGCAAAGGCGGCAGTTTCAGCTGTTGATGGGTACTTACAACAGGTGGTGGATGCTGTCTTGGAGCGAAAGGGCACCGTCATTGTCACTGCTGACCATGGGAACGCCGAGATGATGCTGGAAGACAGTGATGGGCCCCATACCGCTCATACAATAAATTCTGTACCTTTGATCTTGGTTGGAGAAAAATATAGAGGAGCCAGTCTCAAAGAAGGTGGTGCCCTGGAGGATATCGCACCGACCATGCTTAAGATCCTGGGAATACCGCAGCCAGCGGAGATGACAGGAAGGTCATTGATTTGATAGTTATAGATAAATGATAATAATATGAAAGGGGGGTATATCTGTGTTTCTTCCTGCCTGCCTTTTGGTTGGGGAGAAACCAGGTACCTGTATGCCGGAAATAATTGATGTAGCAGCGCGGGAGATCTTGGATTCCCGTGGCAATCCAACGGTTGAAGTCGATGTATATTTAGAGGATGGAAGTTTTGGTAGGGCGGCAGTGCCCTCCGGGGCATCAACAGGAGCCCATGAAGCCCTGGAATTGCGTGACAAAGATCAGGAACGATATCTGGGAAAAGGTGTGTTGAAAGCAGTCGACAATGTTGAAAACATCATCGCTCCCGAGGTCTTTGGGCTGGATGCCCTTGATCAGATCATGGTAGATCGTGCTATGATCGAATTGGACGGAACTCCCCATAAAGAGAAACTAGGGGCGAATGCCATTCTGGGTGTTTCTTTGGCAGTGGCCAAAGCAGCTGCTGACAGCTTAGAACTGCCCCTCTATCGCTATTTGGGAGGGGTAGGTGGGTATCTGCTTCCTATGCCGATGATGAACATCTTAAATGGTGGGGAGCATGCCGATAATAATGTGGACATCCAGGAGTTCATGGTGATCCCCAAAAGTGCCGACAGTATGGGGACTGCTGTCAGGATGGGAGCAGAAGTGTTTCACAACCTGCGCATCGTGCTCAAAAGCCGAGGCTACAACACAGCTGTAGGTGATGAAGGCGGCTTTGCCCCGAATTTAAAGTCCAATGAAGAGGCATTGGATGTGATTGTAGAGGCGATAAGAAAGGCTGGATATGAGCCCGGAGAGGATGTTTTCCTGGCTTTGGATGTTGCCGCAACAGAACTATATGAGGATGGCAAGTACCATTTCAGCAGTACTGGGCAATCCCTGAGCACAGAGGAGACCATAGCTTTTTATGAAAAACTGACCGACAATTACCCTGTCATCTCCATTGAGGACGGGCTTGCTGAAGATGATTGGAAAGGCTGGGCGCAGATGACAAGTCGCCTAGGCGAGACAACCCAATTGGTTGGGGATGATATCTTTGTCACCAATAAGGAACGCTTAGAGCGGGGGATCAAGGAAGGTGTGGGTAACTCGATTTTGGTCAAGGTTAACCAGATCGGAACACTGACAGAAACACTGGAGACTGTGGAAATGGCCATGAAAGCCGGCTATACTGCAGTAATATCCCACAGGTCCGGTGAAACCGAGGATACTACAATCGCTGACTTGGCTGTAGCTCTCAATGCCGGGCAGATTAAAACCGGAGCACCCTCCAGAACAGACCGTGTAGCCAAATACAACCAGCTTATGCGCATCGAAGAGGGTCTAGGTGAAGCAGCAGCGTTTGGTCGTTAGAAGTGACAGGG
>DIQC01000089.1:25808-27699 GCA_002426495.1 Thermacetogenium sp. UBA5472 | reverse complement strand
GGTCTTGACACAGGTCTGGAGAAACGGGTGCCAGGCACCCCAGATCTCGTCTCGTGTCACGTGTGACTTTCGCTTCTCAGGTTGGTCGATGGGAAAAAGGATGTTCGATTAAGACGTGGGTAACGAGTCTAATTGTCACGCTTTTTATTCCAACGACCAACCACCAATATTGCATCTTGTTCCTGTTGGTGCTAAAATATAAATATCTTTGACTTAAGGAAGAATCGATAAAGGGGAGAAAGCGGTTTGTTGAAAACCATTTTGATTATTTTAGAAGCGTTGGTCTGCCTTGGGCTTATTGTTACTATTCTCATGCAGTCAGGAAAAGCGGCTGGGTTGTCAGGCGCCATTGCTGGTGGTGCCCAGACACTGCTGGGCAAAAAGAAGGGTGTTGATGATTTTCTCAGCAAGATAACTGCCGGACTTGCTGCAGCATTTTTTATTATCACTTTTCTCATTGCTATGGTTGAGTAATAATGTCTGAAAACAAACAGGTTTTTTAGATGCACTGGTGCACTGGGGACGGTTCCTGGTGCTTTTTTTATAACCATCGCGGGGACGGTTCCTGCGATTGACATTATCCCCCAGATGGACAAGGGACGGTTACAGGAATCAATGGATATTTTCATCCGTTCTCCTGTGCTGGGCGTTGTCATGGTTGTTCCTGTTGCATTATTTGAGGGGCATTTAACCCGACAACCTGAATACCTGGGTTTTTGTACCTATGGTTAGAAACATCTATAAATATTACGTTTCCTGCTATTCGTAGGTATAATAATTTTAACTATGTGAGGAAAAAATATCGAAATCCTTTATGCCATACGATGCAAGAGAATAATAGACATATTCTTCAGGAATCGAGGATAAACAGTGACGTCGGCACCAGGGTGATGGGGGCAATGAATTTACATCTGTATAATATTTAGCAATAAGCACAAAAATGTAATTATAACCATACCGGTTAAGTGTAGATGTTAGCTTAGTGCGAAGCCTCAAGGTACTTTTTAGTAAAAGTATGGTTGTCTTTGTTATTAGGGCATATTAGAATTGATTATATAAAAGAGTGAGGTAAAACAATGGAAAAGAATAATAAACGAAAAAAGCCTAAAAGGGGAGTGGTTGCCGAGATTCCCGTTGCAGAGAGCCAAGTTTTGTCCTGTTTGGAGTCTGCCAGTAAACCCTTAAATCTTGAGGAATTAGCAGCTCAGCTTAAGTGTGATCCTGGCAGTCTAGAATCACTTCTTCAGCAGATGGAATCACGGGGACAGGTGATCAGAACACGCAAGAACAGATTTGGCATACCGGAGAAAATGAATCTTTATGTGGGAACCATTCAGGGGCATTCCAAAGGATACGCCTTCTTTATCCCTGATGTAAAAGAAGATGACTTATTTATTAGCAAGGAGAACATGGGTGGAGCGATGCATGGTGACCGTGTTGTGGTCAGGCCTTTGGGGGTCAGTCTGCACGGTAAACGCATGGAAGGGGAAGTAATCAGGGTTTTAGAAAGGGCAAATCCTACGGTTGTAGGGGTCTATGAGAAGACAAATCGGCAGTTTGGCTTCGTTGTACCTGATGAAAAGAGGCTGGGGATGGATATATTTATACCCAGTGCCCAGGCCAAGGGCGCCCACGCCGGCGACAAAGTGGTGGTTGAGATTACATCTTGGCCAGAGGCACGGAGAAATCCAGAAGGAAAGATAATCGAGCGTTTCGGAGAGGCAGGAGCTCCGGGTGTCGATATTCTTACCATTATCAAGAAACATGGTCTACCAGAAGAATTTACGCATCAGGTAATTAAGAAAGTCTCTGGGATCTCCCTTACTGTATCACCAGATGATCAGGAGGGGCGTTGGGATCTCAGAGATCTACCGATGATGACCATTGATGG
>DIQC01000089.1:18494-25545 GCA_002426495.1 Thermacetogenium sp. UBA5472 | reverse complement strand
TTGGATAAAGAGGCCTTCGAGAGAGGAACCAGTGTCTATCTGGTTGATCGAGTTATTCCTATGCTGCCGCCGAGGATATCTAATGGTATTTGCAGCCTTAATGCAGGGGAAGATCGACTGGCGGTTACAGTTTTTATGGAGATCAATAATGAAGGAAATGTTGTTCGCTACCAGATAGGCCCCTCAGTAATTCGGGTTAATGAGAGAATGAGCTATACAGATGTGCGCCGCATTTTAGAGGACAACGATCCTGAACTCTGTCAGCGTTATGCTGACTTTATATTGACGCTGCAAAAGATGCAGGATCTATGTAAGGTGCTGCGCAAGAGGCGGGAATTGAAAGGGGCTTTGGATTTCGATTTTCCTGAAAGCAAGGTAACATTAGATCAGGAAGGGCATCCGGTTGATGTTTTGCTATTAGAAAGGTCGATTGCCGAACAAATAATCGAGGAATTTATGCTGATAGCCAATGAAACAGTTGCCCGCCATCTTTCACAGATGGAAGCGCCTTTTCTTTACAGGGTTCATGAGGAGCCAAAAGCTGAGAAGTTAGAGACACTAAATGAATTCTTGCATGGTTTCGGTTTTCACATACCGACAGCAGATGGTGTGTATCCCCGATTTTTTCAGGAGATCCTGCAAAAAGTGGAGGGGCGCCCGGAGAAGCTGGTGGTTCATACTGTGATGCTGCGTTCACTTCAGCATGCACGCTATGCTCCCAACCAGTTGGGCCATTTCGGGTTGGCTGAGCAGTATTATACTCACTTTACAGCACCGATCCGCCGCTATGCAGATCTGATCACACACCGTGTGCTCTGGAGTGTTATGGCACACGGCCGGCTGCAACCAAATCGGCAAAAAAAGCTAGAAGAAGCAATGCCCCTTTATGCCGAGCAGACATCAAAGAGAGAGGTGCTAGCAGAGGAAGCTGAGCGGGAGACAGTCGAGCTAAAACAGGTAGAATATATGAGAGGCTTTGTGGGGGAGGAATTCGAAGCTATTGTAGTGAGCATTACTAACTTTGGCATGTTTGTGGCAATCCCTAATGGTATCGAGGGGTTGGTGCATGTTTCTACTATGGCAGATGATTACTATATATTTGATGATAAGAATTATACCCTAACAGGCGATCACGCCGGGAAAGTTTACAGGATAGGGAATAAAGTGAATGTTCAGTTGGTGCGGGCCAGCATCGAAGATAGAGAGATTGATTTTGAATTGGTAACATAATAGTGGTAGTGGTTGGCCGTTAGTCGTTGGCCATCAGTCGTTGGAAAAAGAGCCGTCAAGCACGAGATTTGATGGCAGATTCACAATTAGTTTGCCAATATAAGTATAGGGGGCGGTTGGGGGCACTGTCTTGTGATTTGTGATTTATCTGTTAAGGATAGGAGGGGATGAATGATGAAAGAGCCGATCAAAGTGGCAGCAGATAACCGCAGGGCGCGTCACGATTATTTTATAGATGAAACATATGAGGCTGGTATAGCACTGGCAGGGACAGAGGTAAAATCGATTCGCGCAGGCAAGGTCAGTTTGCGGGACAGCTATGCTGACGTTCAAAATGGAGAAGTCTTTTTGCAGAATATGCATATATCTCCTTATGATAAGGGGGGTCGCTTCAATCACGACCCCAAGCGTCCTCGCAAACTCCTGATGCATAAGCGGGAAATCAAAAGGCTCTTCGGGCAGACCACTCAGAAGGGCTATACCCTGATCCCTTTACGCCTCTATTTCAAAACTGGGAAGGTGAAGGTAGAACTGGCACTTGCCCGTGGGAAAAAGCTTTATGACAAGCGCCAAGATATTGCTGAGCGGGATGCCCAGCGGGAGATCGATAGAGCTTTAAGCAACAAGCGGAGGGAGTGGTAGGCAGACGCGGGGACAGAGACTAAACCCCCGTCCCTTTGACTCATGCAGAGGGAGGGGTAGAGGAAAAGAACTTGAAATATTTCGGGTATAAGTCCAAAATATTAATAGGGAAGGGCATAAAACAGAAAGAAGGGGTTTTATCCTATGTACGGTCCTAAGGTTTTAGATCATTTCCAGAATCCCCGTGGCACTGGAAAAATACCCGATGCGGACGGGGTGGCAACTGTTGAAGAAGGTTGCGGAGATGTCTTTCGATTTTATGTTAAGGTAAGTGATAATCGTTTGGTTAAGGTGCGTTATGAGGTCAAGGGATGTCCGGTGGCTATTGCCTGCTGCAGTATGACTGCCACCCTTGCTGAAGGGAGAACCCTCCTGGAGGCTACTCAAATAACTAATGAGGATGTGGCCAAGGCACTGGGTGGGCTTCCTCCTGAAAAGAAGCATTGCTCAAATCTGGCTGCTGATGCCCTTTATGAAGCGATACAGGATTATATGATCAGGCGGTCTCTTGAGGAAAAGATCGCCCCTGCCAGATACTCCGGGGACTCCTGGAAAAGCCTGTATCTTCCACAGGAAGTTCACGGTAATAAGGGGAAGCGGTGATGATTTATCTTGACCATGCTGCCACAGCTGCCACAACACCTGTCCATCCCGATGTGGCAAAGGTACTCTATGATGTACTGAACAATTGTTTTGGCAACTCTTCAAGCATCTATGCTATCGGCAGGGAGGCCAAAGAAATCAATGGAGCGATACGCATGTCACTGGGCAGGTCAAATGCTGAAGAAGGTATTCCCTCTGTTATTGAAAAATTATCCGGTCTTGTTCATAAGTTAAGTCAATTCTCACCCGCATGTGAGTCAAAGTGAGTCAAAGGGACGGGGGATTTGACTCATCGAAAGGTAGCTCCAACAGATAAAATTTCCGAAATAGCTCCTATAAAGTTTGCCGTATGTAAAAAAGAGGCCGTTCCCTTTGGAACAGCCCCTTGTACTTTATTTGATTAATTTGTTCCGAAAATGCACCAGGAAGCGTCCCCAGTGCATTTTTTAGAAGAATGGTGCAATAAATACGAGGGATACGATGGACATCAGTTTTATAAGAATGTTCAAGGAAGGTCCGGCAGTATCTTTACATGGGTCACCAACGGTGTCACCTTCGATGGCTGCTGCATGTGCGGAAGAGCCTTTACCACCATAGTTACCGTCTTCGATATATTTTTTAGCATTGTCCCAGGCACCGCCGGAGTTTGCCAGCATAATAGCCAAACAGACACCAGATGCGATAGCACCAATCAGCATACCACCCAGTGCTTCTGAACCCAGGATGAATCCAATCAGAACTGGTGCGATGACTGCCAGTAAACCAGGGGCAATCATTTCTTTAATGGCAGCATCTGTACTGATTTCAACACACCTTACATAGTCAGCAGTGGCTGTGCCCTCCAGCAAACCTTTGATTTCTCGGAATTGCCTTCTTACTTCTTCTACCATTTCGCCGGCAGCTCTACCAACAGCACCCATGGTCATTGCGCAGAAGAAGAAGGGGAGCATACCACCGATTAATAGTCCGACGATAACCATCGGATCCAAAATGTTGATGGTTTCTATTCCAGCGACTCGTGCATATGCAGCCATCAGGGCCAACGCAGTCAAGGCAGCAGAGCCAATGGCAAATCCTTTACCGATGGCAGCAGTGGTATTGCCAACTGCATCAAGTTTATCAGTGGTTTCACGAACCGAGTCAGGTAATCCAGCCATCTCGGCAATACCACCGGCATTATCGGCAATCGGCCCATAGGCATCAACTGCGACTACCATACCGGTTGTCGCCAGCATGCCGACAGCAGCCAGAGCGATACCATATATGCCACCTGTAAAGTAAGCCAGAATAATTGCAGCGCAGATCAAAATAATTGGAAAAACTGTGGAAACCATCCCTACACCCAAACCCTCGATAATTACTGTTGCCGGGCCGGTTGTTGCTGCTTTGGCAATACCCTTTGTGGGTTTGTACTCTGCGGAAGTATAGTATTGGGTTATAAGGCCGATCAGTGTCCCAACTGCCATACCACCTAAAATTGCCCAGAATAGGCCGAATTGATCTGGAGTAATATAGCGTACAGCAAAATAGGCTCCAATCAAAAGGACGACAGATGCAACGGTTGTTCCCATATTCAGAGCTTTAAGCGGATTTGAATCCTCATCGGTCTTTACGAAGAATGTACCGATAATGGAAGCAAGGATACCGGTAGCGGCGATGATCATCGGCAGTAGGATCCCATTGAATCCTATTCCCAGCACACCCAGAGTCATAGCACTGATAATGGCACCCACATAAGATTCAAAGAGGTCAGAACCCATACCAGCCACATCGCCCACATTGTCACCTACGTTATCAGCAATAGTGGCAGGGTTTCTGGGATCATCTTCTGGGAGTCCAGATTCTACTTTACCAACCAGGTCAGCCCCTACATCAGCAGCTTTGGTATAGATACCACCGCCGACACGGCCAAAGAGAGCGATAGAAGAACCACCCATGGCAAATCCATTTACGATGGCAGAGTCTCTAAAGATCATATAAAGAATGCCTAGACCCAGAAGACCCAGGCCTGTAACACACATACCCATTACGGCTCCACCGGAAAAGGCAATCCCCAGGGCGGCATTCTGTGAAGAGCGGGCAGCCTGTGTTGTTCTAACATTAGCTTTAGTAGCCACCTTCATACCTATAAATCCTGCACCTGCAGAACAGAGTGCTCCCACCAGAAAACAAATGGCGGTCTGCCAGGCATTTTCAGGAAGAAAGAAGCCAACTATCAGAAAGACAACAACTACAAAAACGGCAATTGCGCTATACTGCTTTCTGAGAAAGGTCATCGCACCATCAGAGATGTAACCAGAAATTTTCACCATTTCCTTAGTTCCGGGATCTGCTTTATTTACTTTATCTGCCAGGTAAACCGCAAAGAGCAGCGAAATTGCTGCGAGTGCTGGAGCGTACGGAACTAGGCTTTGTAAATTATCCATTGTGAAACAACTCCTATTCCTATTCATTAGTCTAAAAATCATTAAAAAATCAGTGTGTCCTGCATGAGGAGACTTAAGAATAATTCCATTTTACATGTTTCCAATGTCATCCATCTGGGAACTTTCTAAAGCTTATATTGTGCGCTTTCATTAGTAGGCCTCCTTTCCTTACCCTCATTACATCTTTGCAAGCATGGTACTATAAAAATCACCGCCAATATAATTATGGCATGGTTTCTATTGAATGGGTGATATTTGTGAATACAACCTAAATACAAATTATAAAATATTTCCATGCTTATTACAAGAGCAAGTCAATGAGTAAAATGAGTAATGAGTAAAGCGAGTCAAGGGCGAGTCAAGGGGACGGTGACTTTGACTCATCCCAAGGCCTAAGTCTTTTAAGTCGAAGGTAACGTCCCTTTGACTTTGGCCGATAGAACTGATGAAACCAGCCATGGTTTTGCTGTAGAAGTTTTCAATCATAACCGCATTTCATCATCTTCCCGCTGCTTTTTTGCTTTGAGCCAGTTGATTACAAGATAACAGATCAGAGCAAGAAGAAAGGTGCCCGCGACGGTAAAAATGATCCATCGAGGGAAGTTGGATGCGGCTGTCGTTGTGTCAGTTCCCTTGGGGATTGCAGCTTCTTTTTTCTCTTCGATGGTCGTAGAAAGAGGAATTTCCTTTTCAAAGTGTTCACCGTATTCATCCTCATAGGATAAAAGAAGTGTCCCTGTAACTTTGCCAAGTGGTTCAGATTCCACGCGAAAGTTGGTTGTTCCTGTTTGGGACTCACCGGGGGGAATAGTGCCAACAAGTACGCTGCCGCCGCTGCTGAGTCCCGGTATTTCAAATTTCAAGAGGGCGTTATGGATGGCGCTCTTGCCGAGATTCATCAGTTTTATCGACAAAGAGGGCGTATCTCCCTGGGTCACCCGGACCGGTAGAGAGGGTTCTTCATAGGCCAGGCGTACAGGTTGGCGTACTTGCAGAATAATGCGGTCAGAGGCGCTGATGGCATTGCCATTGCTGTCCTCATACTCCATAGTAATGGTGGCGGGGTGTGGCTTGGACTGCGCGGTGGTAGTCGCAGTCACTTCAAAGCTCCAGGTACAGGAACTGCTTTTGGCAATCTGCTTGTAGTAAGCCGCCCCTGTGCCCACAGGCAGGATCTCAGCGCCCTCTTCCCAAAAGGAAAGCTTTATGTTTTTTACATGTTGTGAGCTGCTGGTGTTTCGTATGATAATGGTAAGTGTTGCACTTTTTCCCGCCTCCAGGTGATTGCAATCCAGCGCATATTTTTCTACCATTAGCTTGGGTTGAGAGGTGACCCCCGGCGCTGCTTCATGTTCGGTGGCAGGATAGGCGGCGGTTTGCGGCGCATCTGCTGGTGCATCTGCCGCGGAGGCGGCATCCCTTTTCGGGCACATTAACACCGCCGCTGCGCATAGGATTAAGATTATAATGAAGAAACAGATAGCTTTTTTCATCTCAGATCCTCCTTGAATGTGGCATGGGGTGGCATGGGGACGTTTCGTTCGCCACATAGGGTTTCCGCCGTCTTTTCCGACTTCCGATTTTAGGCCTCTGACATCCAAAATCGCAGCCCGAACCGGCAGCTTCGCAGCGCCTGATGCTGTTACCCGGGACTCCATAATGGTCGCTTCCGCTGGAATCCAGCCGTCCTTTGGTTATGGCTGAATAGTTACGATCTGTAGCTAATTCGAGCCTGAATTTCCAGTTGCTTACCTTGACATCACACCACAGCCTTCAATTTCCTCACAATTCCCTGATGTTTTCCACAATACTACTCCTGAAAATGGCGCCCACCTTGGAGCGGACATTGAGAAAGCATATAACAAAGAGCAGCGCCATGAACAGAAGCGGCTGCCAGATGGGAAGCGCGGTGCTGCCGGCTGGGCTCTGTTCTGTTGCAAGCAGCCACCTGCACACTGCCAGTTCTGCCACCAAGCCGATGATCGTTCCCCAGGAGAAGAAGGACACCAACTGCCACAGATAGGAATGCACTATCTCCCGTTCTGAGGCGCCCACGGCCCGGACTGTGCCGATCTGACGCTTATTCGCCCAAATGCGGGCCGAGAGGGTATTGTTTACCATGCTGGCGCAGATGGCGAAAAAGAGTATGA
>DIQC01000089.1:9382-18335 GCA_002426495.1 Thermacetogenium sp. UBA5472 | reverse complement strand
GCGGTGCGCGCCGCGATCTGGGCGAGGCTGGTTTCCAAGTACTCCTCCAGGGCGTTATCGGGGCTCTGGGAGAGAGTAATGCTCAGGGAATCGTAGGGGACTTCGAATCCCAGCGCTCTCAACCCCGCGGTTGTGGTGATCATGCTGCCTACTTTTTCGGCATAAAAGTGAGAAAAGCCACTTGTCAGGTACTCTCCTCCGGCTGTCGGCTCAAGGAGGGCGCCGATGGCGACGCTTTTATCTATCCGTACCGCCTTATCAGGCAGTATCGGGTTTCCGTCCTCATCGTCCTGCTCAGGCTGATCGCTGTACAGCAGGCTCAGGGTGAGGGGGTCACCTGTCTGGAAGGCGTCGTTTTGATATGTGAATGTGTATGTTTTGTTCTCATCAAGCACATAATCAGTGCGCATAGTTCTGCCATCGTTGCTTAACTGTTGAAGAGAGACGCCGTATTCCGCTGGGGCGATGATTAGAATTTCCTCCCCGGAAGACAGCTTGTCTATATCGATCCTGCCCTCAGACACGAAAGGGGAGAGCTGTTCCACAGCTTCGGCGTCGAGGCCTAAACATTCCACAGTGAGGTAGTCCTGGGTATAGCCGTATTTTGCCTTGCTCTGTTCATAGATGCCGTCATGCTGATAATAGTAATGATAGTATTCCAGCGGTGGCCCCGGTATTTCCGCCGGCAGCTGCTGCATAGTGACTTCTTCTAGCTTTTCCGGGGAAAGATAGTCATAACAGTCAAGACGGCTCCCTACCATATAGGGGGTGATCTTGTCTGCGAGTATCTTCACGGAGAGTACTTTTTCCCCCATAACTGTTTTTACGGTGGGCAAGGCGGCAATGTCGGCCCTATCCTGCTCGCTGATGCCGGGTTTGTGAAACTCATATTCCAGAAACCAGCCTACGGGGCCACCCTCCCGATGAAAGAGATGGTAATCACTGCCATAGTCCACCTCGAACTCCCTGATCAGCGGGGCCAAGGCGAACACGGTCAGGGAGAGCAGCATGATCGTCACGGTCAGCATGGCGGTGATGGCGATCTGCTTGTTTTTGTAGAGGGTCAGGCTGCGGCGGGCGATGAGGCGGGGGACGTTAAAGACCCTCTCGCTTTCTACCCGGCTCTTTTTCATGCTGCGGGAGAGATCAACATCGCGAACTGCCTGCATGGGTGGTATCCTGGCCGCTTTTCTCAGCGGTATGGATGCCGCCAGCAAAACGCAGAGCACGCCGGCCGCGGCCACTCCGGCGATGATCGGGAGGTTAAGGTGAAAGATAAAGTCCGGTCCCAATAGGCCGCTGATCCCCCACACGGTGAGGCAGGCCAGCAGCAAGCCGAGAGGGATAGAGAAAACGGCTAAAAGCAGTGTCTCTCGACCGAAGATCTGGCGTATCTGCTTTTTCGTGGCGCCAACTGCGCGCAGCAGGCCGATCTGCCCTTTGCGTGATTCCAAGCTGGCGGTAAATGAGTTGACAATGCCTAGGCAGGCGGCGCACATCAGGATCAAGGCGATGATCATGAAGAAGGCAGATGTTAAGACGATGTTGTCGCCGCCGATATTGTCGCCGCCGAAGAACTGGTAGCGCGTGATTGTTACATTCGGCCAGCCGTTGTCGGAGAGGATGCCGTTTTTCTCGCAAAATGGTTTGAGTTGCTCATATAAGACCTGGGTGCTATGCGCAGAGCGTCCGTAGCAGTTGACCACCTCTTTCCCCCCGGCGGCTAGAGGGGGCTCGCTTGCTGAGAGCACCCCTGCGGGAAAGTCCGTGTATGCCGGGGCGCCTGGAAGCCCAAACCCCTTTTCTAAGTAGAGGAGCTTGTCATTGAGTATTCCTACCAGGGTAAAGGTTTTTTGGACAGGGGCATCCAAAAAATCCGTGCCGTCCGGGATCAGTAGGGTGAGGGTGACGGCGTCTCCCACCGCGGCGCCGCTGCGCAGCCGCGCCAGGGTGCTTTGTTCGAGGGCGATCTCCCCGGCCTTTTCGGGCAGCCTGCCCTCGACCGCCTCCTTTCTAGCAAGGGTCAGGGCGGTTTCATCAAATCTGGCAATGGAAAAGCCGTTGCCCCTGTTCTGTCCGTCCGGGAGGACATAGCCCACTGTTTCGGCTGTCCCGTACTCAGAGAAAACACCGTTTGCCGTTAATTCTTCCAGGGGCGCCTCCTGACAGTTTAAAATAATTGCATCCTGGCTGCCCAGCTGCTGGTAGTGCTGTTCCTGCAGCGAGATATACATGGTTGCGGCGAAAAGGAGTGTTGTCGCGATAAAGTAGATGGCAAGCACGATTCCTGTTATGAGCAGCCTGTACTCTCCGCGCCTGCCGCGCAGATTGGCCAGGGCGATGGAGTTTACCGAAAAAGGAGATTTAGCTGTCATAGGTGATGCTTCCATCTTCCAGTGTGAGGATGCGCTCGGCCTGTTCGGCGATGTTCAGGTCATGTGTGACGAGAATGAGGGTCACACCCATCTCTTGGCCGACATATTTGAGCAGAGAGAGAACCTCTTTGCCCGTCTTTCCGTCGAGATTGCCTGTGGGTTCGTCTGCGAAGAGGATAGAGGGCCTGTTGGCCAGTGCCCGCGCTATGGCGATGCGCTGCTGCTGGCCGCCGGAGAGGGCATTTGGCAGGTGATGCAGCCGGTCTTCGATCCCCAGCAGTTCAATGAGCATGGTGATGTATTTATCATCCGGATTTCTCTTGTCCAGCAGCACAGGCAGCAAAATGTTCTCATAGGCGGTCAATTCCTGTACAAGATTATATGCCTGAAACACAAAACCAAACCTGCGCCGGCGCAGAATAGACAGCTGATTATCGTTATAGGCGAAGAGGTCCTCACCCTGGTAAAATACCTTTCCCGATGTGGGATACTCCAGACCGCCGAGGATATGCAGCAGGGTGGATTTGCCCGAGCCGCTGGGGCCTCTCACCGCGCAAAAATCCCCCTGTTCAAAGGAGACGGTGATACCGCCCAGAGCATGGACGGCATTTTCGCCGCTCTTATATGTCTTAGATAAAGCGGAACAGTGTAAAATCGGCATATCTTTACCCCCTTGCCCTCTATCTTAGCAGTCGAATCTTACGTTTCCCTGACCGCTGTCTTACGTTTTCGTAAGATTAGGCTGTTAGCGTTACTGTTTATAGGTAGTCTGACAGTCCGGCGGATTCCGCTTGCTCCCTGATTAGTCCCGGATAGCATCAAGTCTTGCCTCAGGCCGTTCTGGGCTGCTGCGGAACTCGCTGCAATGCGTCCCCCTCGGTTATGAATCAGGGGAACCCTCCCCCTGACTGGTTCTGAGCACCGCTTTAACGTTTTTTTCGAATTTTACTCTGGGGAGCATCACCATACGCCCACACTTCAGGCAGCGAATACGAAAATCCATCCCAATGCGCAGGATCTCCCATTCATTGCTCCCGCAAGGGTGCTGCTTCCTCATGCTCACCACATCCCCGAGATTATAATGCCTCCGTTTCATCTTCTTGCTCTCCCTTCTCCTGCTTGTTGATGAGCACCCGATGTGGATAAGGAATCTCTATGCCTTCCTGGTCAAATGCCTCTTTGATCCTTTTACGCAGCTCTCTGCCAAAGGACCACTGCTGCATAGGATTAACCTTACCGAAGATCTGGATAGTCGCCCCAGAGCTGTCCAATCCTGTAACCCCCAGAACCTGAGGTTCATCCACAACCTGATCGGATTTTTCCTCTGCCACTTCATGGCATACATTATTAATGATATCTATAGCTTGGTCGAGATCAACTTCAAGGGCAACCGCTACTTCCAGGACTACACCCATCCCTGAGCGGGAATAATTGACGACATGATCGATGAGCCCATTAGGAATGATATGTATCTCCCCTGTCCAAATCTGGATCCTGGTTACACGCAGCCCAAAGTCCTGCACTGTCCCTTCGGCGTCGGCAACTTTCACATAATCGCCCACAGCAAACTGATCCTCAAAAAGGATAAAAAAGCCGGAGAGCACATCCCGCACCAGATTCTGTGCCCCAAAACCCACGGCTATACCCAGAACACCTGCTCCGGCTAAAATAGAGGTCGTAGGAACCCCTAACTCATCAAGAACCATCACACCGCCAATAAAATAGATGGTGTATTTGATCACGCTCTTGACAAGCCCGCTCAGTGTAGCGACACGCCGTTCATTCCAACTACCGGCCAGCCGATTGGGATCTATGATATTGTCAACCAAACGCGTACCGATCTTACCAATACCGGCGGCAAGCAGGATAATGATCACTATACGCAGGGTTGTCATGACTACTGGTATCTCTAAGAAGTTTAGCTCCAAAAGGAATCCTCCAGTCAGTTTGGTGGTTGGCGGTCAGTCGTCAGTCATTAGTCGTTGGAAAACAGGTTAAAAGCCTTTGACCTTGATCTTTCCTGTTCCGCTGCCCAGCACACGCCCGATGACTCGGGCGTCGGCAATACCTGCCTGCTCTAGGCCAGACATAAGCTTGTCTCCCCGCTCTGCGGGAACAGCGATCAACAACCCCCCTGAAGTTTGAGGGTCAAAGAGAAGATCCACTTGGGCTTGTCTCAGATTACCGCAGATCTGGATATGCTCATCAATATGCTCTCGATTCCGATAAGCTCCGGCAGGGAGCAATCCTTCCTCTGCTAATTCCTCCGCCCGGGGGAGGAAAGGAACTGATGCCAGATGGACTTCCGCGTCCACACCACTATTGACAGCCAATTCCCTCAGATGTCCCAGCAGCCCGAATCCAGTGATATCTGTGCAGGCATTGACTCCTACACTGCACATCACCTCAGCAGCTGTGGCATTCAGAGTAGCCATAACCACTGCCAGATCTTCTTCTTCATGGGAACCCAATAGATTGCCCTTCAGAGCTGTGGCCAACACCCCGGTACCCAGGGGCTTTGTCAGAACCAACAGGTCCCCTTCCCTGGCATCACTGTTTGTGATCAATTGATCCGGATGCACCGTGCCCGTCACAGAAAGTCCGTATTTTGGCTCCTCATCCTCTACCGAATGCCCGCCCAGCAAAACCGCACCAGCCTCTGCAACCTTTTCACTGCCTCCCTGAAGAATAGCCTTCAGGGTATCTGCCCCTAGCTTACAAACCGGGTAGGCCACAAGATTAAGAGCGGTGACCGGTGTGGCCCCCATTGTATAGATATCGCTCAGAGCATTGGCAGCCGCAATTTGACCAAACCAGTAGGGGTCATTCACAACCGGTGTAAAAAAATCAACTGTTTGCACAATGGCAAGATCCGGACGCAGGCGAAAAACCCCCGCATCATCAGGAACACCACAGCCGACTAACAGGTCGGGGTGTTCAATAACCTTCATATCTTTGAGCAACTCATCTAGGACACCCGGTCCTATTTTGGCCGCTCAACCAGAGAAACGTGCGTGCTGTGTTAGCTTGATCTGAGTCGTCTTGTCTGTCATTTTCACACCTACCTTAATTATAAGTCAGAAGGGTGGCACTGGTGGCACTGGGACGTTTCGTTTGCCACATAATCACCGCCATCACCGGGACGATTCTGCTACGCTGTAGCTGGCCACCTCCATTATATATTATTTTCAAAACCACCTTTCTCCTTTTTCTTGTCATATCCGTACTATTACATTTTACAATAATGCAAATTATCTGTCAGCCGGCCTTTCATACTATTTTAAACCATGTGGAATAAGCTCGCCAGAACCTGAGCGGCCACATCCCAACTTTCATTGAAGTAGGGCACCATGACAGAAGACTCCCAATTATTGATAAAGGCTGTGCGAAAACCTTCACCGAAAAAACCCAGGCTCAGACTGAATAACAAAGGGGTTAACATCCCTACAGCCACAACTAAAAAAAGTCCATTACTGGCCAGTCCGAGCGCCAGTCCCCCTAACCTGTTCAAACCCCCCATCAGGACTACATCAGCAATACCTGTCAGGAGCTTAGCCAGCAGCTCCAAACACGCCCCCAGGCAGAAAGATGCAACTGCAAAAACAAGAAAAAAGGCAATGATCTTTACCAGGCTGTCTGCCATCAGCTGTGCGGATGTCACCCCAGATATCCCGCTCTGCATTGCCTCCACAGGTGCCCAAAGAGAAGGTGGAAAGGCGGACCCCGCTTCTGAGGCAAATTGGGGCCCTCTCCCGACAGGAGCCCCACCGGCACAAAAGGGGATGAATATTTTCGCAAATAATCCTTCAAGGCCGAGACGATTCCCCAGAAAATCAGCCACCGGAATATAGTAACGCCCAGCCGCCCAAACACCTGCCAGAATTCCGGCAAAACCACAAACCATTGAGATCAAGCCGCGGCTGAAACCCCGAAATGCCCCACAGGCCAAAACAATAAAGAAAATTCCATCAACTAAATTCATTTACATCCCCTCCCAGATCCCCGACTGCACGGTGTAAAACCAGCCGGATTTGCTGAAAACAGCTTAACCTAATTTTGGAAATTTGTCAATGTGGTTATTTCTGACGCAACTTAAATAATTCGGATAAAGCGTTAGACCCTTGAGATATAATAATACCAGATATAACATAGTCAACAACAGGGTATTCTGTCTGCATCCCTAGAATGGTAAAAATGCCGACCTTATATGCAAAACAAAGGGTGACCCCCGCCAATATAGTAACGAGTTCTGATGCTTTATTGCTGATAAACTGTCTGAATATAGCCGTCAAAGCCTCAACAACAACAGACATAAAGATCAGAGTTTGCAATGCCACGACCGGTTCCAAGGAAACCCCTCCTTACAGAATAATCACTTTTCTAATGTATATGCGAATTTAGTGGTTGGTAGTTGGTGGTTAGGACAATCAGGGGCAATCAGGGGGACGGTTCCGCCGCGCGGTTTCGCAGGTGGCTACTTCCGACCTCCGGTTTCCGACTTCTGCTTTTCCGGTTGGTGGTTAATAAAGGTTTTTTCTTTGTCTGATTTGCCTGAAAGGGGTGTTAAAGAAATGATATTTGCCAACAGAGAGGATGCTGGAAAAAGGCTGGCGGCTAAGCTGCTGGACTTGCGGGGCAAACAGCCCGTTGTTCTGGGTATCCCCCGCGGGGGAATAATTGTCGCTGCAGAGGTGGCCAAAAAACTGGATGCGCCTCTAGACCTGATCATCCCCCGCAAAATCGGTGCCCCCGGCAATCGGGAACTGGCGGTCGGCGCTGTGGCTCCTGATGGTACAGCTATCTTTGATGATAGAGCTTTGGCTTATTTGGGTTTACAGGAAACTGATCTTAAAAATGAAATAGCACGGCAGAGTACAGAGATCGAAAGGCGCACAAAAGCCTATAGAGGGAATCGCCGACCACTGCCTCTCCAAGGAAAAACAGTGATCCTGGTGGATGACGGCATCGCTACTGGCTTGACAGCAAAAGCGGCTATACTATCAGTTCGAAAGCAGGAACCCGAATCTCTGGTTTTAGCAGTACCTGTGGCCACTATGGAAGCAGTTGCCCTGCTAAAAAATGATGTTGACGAATTTATCTGCCTGCTCGTCCCAGAAGTCTTTTTTGCAGTAGGGCAGTTTTATGATGACTTCAGCCAGACCACAGATGAAGAAGTCACTGCAGCACTAGACAATCACAGGGACGGTTCCGCCGCGCGGTTTCGCAGGTAGCAACACCGGTTAGGATAAAAAACCGACCAGCTTAACAGATCAGTAGAAACGTCCCGGCGCGCAACTGTTGGTATGGAATAAAATTTAGATTATCTATTAAGTCAAGAATGATATGATAAGGATAAAAAATAGCCCTCTAAAATTATAAGAGCTATTCGATATATCTCTTTATTTGTTCATAAAAATTTTCACGAGTACCGGCAAGAAGGACAATAATCTTTTTGCCATCAACCTCACTTATGGTATAGGCAATTTCATAATTGATGCCCTTATATTTTACATCGAAACCATAAACACCAGATAAATCACCACGTTTTGGCTGACCGATATAAGGATTTTTACTTAATTTTAGTAAAGCTGTTTTATATTTATTTTTTAGAGGTTTCTCCTTTATTTTTTTAAAGAAGCGTTCAGCTGGAGAGCTAAATAGTATTTCATACATAATCAGTCCTCTAAGTCAAAGATGTCATCGAAGTTTGCTGCGGATTTTTCACCAGCTGCAATGGCATCTGCTTCTTCAAGCATATGTGCAACAGCTTTTTTGATATTTTTGCTTTGTGTTTCAAACTGCTTTACTAGTTCATCACCCGAATATCCTTGAGAAACTAGGTCCTTTAGTATTTCAACGGAAAACTCACTAGGTTCTCTATGAAGAGGCTGAATAACAATTTTACCATCTTCAAGTGAGCATTCAACCTCGCTACCAAGTTCAAGATGTTTATAGAATTGTAAAGGTATCGTAATTTGACGTTTTTTTGAAACGCTGATTACTTTGCGGTCCATAATACCACGCTCCATAGCAATCGTAGACATATCCGTAACCTCCTTATAGTATATGCAGAATCCATAAGGATAATCCCTATTTCCCTGTATCTTTATAAATATTATAACAAGGAAACAAAGAAAGCTCAATTGTAATCTAAGAAAAAGAAGGAGAGGACACAGATACAGCCTTTCTCCGTATGGTATATGGTTGTACTCTTCTGTTCCAACGATAATATCATAAGTTTATTTGAGAAAGAAACTGCTTAGCTTGTTCAGAAACAAAAACGGTTTAATCGAGCTTCACGCCCACTAACCATCTAGTGTCACCCGATTATGTATGGCAGTCAACCCATCCATATCAATCCCTTTATAAAGGCCACAGGTTGTCCCGAGAATGAATCCCCCATTTGAAGCAAGCTTTTCGATATCAGAGGCCAGTTCATTCAAATAAACAGGGTCATGTGATTTTATTAAATCATCAACCTCCAGGGTCCCCCAAACACACAGTTCGGGATACTGCTTCTGCAGCTTCAACGGATCCATCCCTGCCCCCCGCTCAAAACACTGCAGTCCCTTGAATCC
>DIQC01000089.1:8538-9158 GCA_002426495.1 Thermacetogenium sp. UBA5472 | reverse complement strand
GTTTCCTCCGGCTGCTTCCACTTGACCTGCCAGGGCAGGGAAAAGTTCTTTTCTCAGTGTTTGAGGATTGAGCATTAAGCCGCGCTGATAAGCAATGTCATCAGCGATGAGAATACCGTCGACCCCCTGATCAACCAACCTTTTGATCAGTTCCCTGTTCATCCTTTCCACTTTTTCGATAAGGGCTTGGAAGGAGAGAGGAGAGCTTCTGGAAAGCACTAAAAAGTCGGTATATCCCAGGGTGCGTGTCCCCCATCCGAATGCACCGTCGAGCAGAACAAAAGTGAACAAAGGAGTCTCTAAGACCCACCTGTCTAGATCTGGCACGGTAATTTCTGCTGCATCAGGGATATCGTTTCCCACCGGATAGTCCGGAGGCAGACAAATAAGATCCAGTCCTACATCATTGATAAAAGCAGCTCTTTCCTCAAAACCGACCTGACTGCACTTCAGATTCTGGGCAATCAGATCATCCCCAATACAAAGTTCCCCTCTGGGAATCCTATCGGGAACTTGATGGTTGATAGCTGCTTTAACTCTTTCCTGGGAATTCGACATCGATTATCACCTCGAGTAATATGGAATATATTTGACCAATCACCGGGACGGTTCTGCCGCGC
>DIQC01000089.1:7629-8307 GCA_002426495.1 Thermacetogenium sp. UBA5472 | reverse complement strand
ACGCATCATATCATAGATCCAGGTGTAGATGAATACTGCTGCAGTTAGGTTAAATGCTCTGGCGAATGCGCCTGGATATCTGTTTACTTGTAGACGCCGTATTCTTTTGTAAAGTCCACCATTGCTTTGACATTCTCGTGCTTGGCTTCGTCAAACCAGATACCACAGTCGACCATTAATCCACCGTCTTTACCTACTACGTCAATCAGTTCCTTAACATAGGCTTTTACATCATCAGGGGTGCCCAAACATAAAGTAGTGATCGGAACATTACCCCTGAAGCAAACCACATCACCCAAAACTTCTTTTGCCTTGTGAATATCCACTGTCTCGAACCAATATATAGCCTTGCCCTTTGGTATATCACTGATGATCTCCAAGCGTGATGTGTTATCCCCCTCAAATAATGGCATGGGTACACAACCCTCTTCGATCAATCCCAACATTACCTTTCTAAGGGTCGGCCAATAAAAGGTTTTGTATTGTTCAAGAGACATGAAGCCTTCAGGGCCTTTATGCAGCATAAGTCCAACTATTGGGTTGCCGCCCTTTTTAGATTGTTCTACCCCCATTTTGACTAACAGTGGTACAAGCCTATCCATAGCTTTCAGGAGTTTTTCAGGGTATCTGTACATATCTACCATGACACCATAGGTACCTCTAAACCAGTCGCCAATT
>DIQC01000089.1:3034-7493 GCA_002426495.1 Thermacetogenium sp. UBA5472 | reverse complement strand
CCAATGATATCATACGGCGCTGCTGAGTTTCCTCCTCTCATTACGGGGAAACCCATTCCCATAATTTCTTTAGTTTCTTTTGCTAAATGGGTGCCCCATTTTACAGCCTCTTTTCCTGCTTTTATTAAGGCATTAAGAGCTTCTTCAACCTCTGGTGTTCCGAATATTCCAACATTGCCCAGTATAGAAATGTAATAGCCAAAAAATTCGTAGGAAGGTCGTACATTTTTTAGGGGCTCTAGGATCCCACAAACACGCGGCAAATAAACCCTTGACATAAAGTCAGCCGGGTCATCAATAAAGTGATCGTAAAATTCATCTGCCTTTGCGTATTCATCTTCTACAAACTGAAAAACATGCTCAGCAGCAGATTCACGCCCAGGTAATTTAAGCTGTTTGTAGTCAAGAAGTTCCAAAACATTTCCGGAGAGAGCATAGGCTGAACCGTTGTATAAGTCCGGCTCAAAGTCATTAAGTGTTTTCATCCACGCCTGATGTGCCTTGTCATAATCAAACATGACATCTTCGCATGTATATCCATTATCAATGGCAGGGAACATGCCGAAGCTTGGCGTAATGGGAACCCTGTCAGGAATTTTTAATTGAATAGCATCTGCAACCCTTTTTACACGCTTTTTATATGCTTCTTTTGCCTCATCGTTAACAAACTCTATTCCTTCTCCAGAACACCATGCATCAAGACGCTGTTTCGTTTTATCATTATTCTGCTTTTCCATCATCTTTTTCCCTCCATCCTGGTGATTTATCAAAGGCCCAGCCATTTCCTGGCAAGGGAAGCACCTGCCATGGGATCCGCTCCATAAGCATCAGCACCTGCATAAGCTACGACATCTTCATTAACTATACTGCCACCGATCATTATTTTGACATCATCTAACCCTGCTTCTTTAATTGCATCTACCGTTTTTTTCATCGAGTCATATGCTAAAGTTAAGAGACCACTCAACCCAACAACCTTTACATTGTTTTCTCTTATTGCTTCAACATACTTTTCAGGAGGAACATCGACTCCTAAATCAATTACTTCAAACCCGTTAATATCCATCATAAAGGTTACAATATTTTTACCTATATCATGAATGTCACCTTCGACAGTCCCAATAATAACCTTCCCTATCTTTTCTGCTCCGGCTTCTTCTTCCATTTCAGGTTTTACTATTTCTGAAACTTGTTTTAATATTTCTCCAGAAAAAATGAGGTCAGGTATGAAATACTCCCCTTTTTCAAACTTTTTCCCGACCTCTTCCATAGCAATTCTAGAACTGTCAAGAATGTCCATAGGCTCTTTTCCCGATTCAAGCATCTCTTGAACCATTTTTAACGCTTCTTTTTCCTTAAGATTAGAAAGAACTTCAACAAGTGTTTCAGCCATTTAATTTACCTCCTTTTTAATGATTGATTAAGCAAGCACTAAATACTTTAATCTCCGTTTTTTTTAACACCACCCCCATATAGTCGTCATTGTCTATATGTCTTACACCAGTATTAAAAAACAACTGTTGGATTTGCCTTCCACTTGTTACGCAGCTTTTATAACTCCTGCCCATTCAAAATCCCGTCCCGGCAAGCCTGTTAATAATTTCTAGAAAAGCGGCCATTGTTTGTCAATAGGTTCGTAAATGTTATCGCTGTCATAATCGCCCGCCTAAAGGGTCTAAAATAGCCGCGTCCACCCCCAAGTTCATGCTGTTTGCCCAAAAATAACGGTTAATCAGGCGGCGCTGGTGTAGAGAATGTGAGACATTGCAGAGCCCAGACATCGTTTTGGCACCGTACTGTTCTTTTATTTCGGTCAAGCCTTGATAGAAGGTCACGGTATTATTGCTGCTTACAGCGATAGACAAGACCTGGGGCTCAATATATAGTTTTTCCAAAGAAACAGAGTTCTTATCCAGAATACCAACCAATCTACCGGCACTGGCAAGCCGATTATCTACTGTTTTGGGAATGCCATTGTAGTCTATAGTCAAAGCAACATGTTCACATTAGTTTTTCCCCAATGATCAGCACTGCTTCGGCTCCTTCTATAAGAGATTGTGTACATATGTATATACATTAGCTACTAAAAATTATAGCATATGTTATGCTGTAGTTAAATAATAAATATTTTTTATGAAAAGGTTTATAATGCCAGCCCCTCTTTGCAATAACTACACCTTATACGTTAAGAAATTTCCTTGGATATACTGCCAAACATATCCAATGCCTTAACGCCATCATTGGATACATAATCCGCACCCGTATATTCCTTTACCAGTTTATCTACAGGGTACCCTCCAACCACAACTGTGACCTCATCTTTGAGGCCGGTTTCCTCAAGCAGGTCAACCAGCTTTTTAACATATCCGATACAAAATGTAAGCAGCACACAAACACCCACAATTTTTGCGCCGGTTTCCTTGATCGCTTCAATAAATTTTTCCGGCGGCACATCGACACCTAAATCATAGACTTGATATCCAGAGGAACGCAAAAGGTAAATGACAATATTTTTGCCCAGATCGTGAATATCACCTTCAATTGTCCCTATAATAACTTTAGTGCCGTTGGAATCTGTACCGTTTTGGGGAAAATGAGGTTCAATTATATCCATAACTTCTTTTAAAATAGCTTCAGACATGATTAAATCTGAAAGATAGTAGCTTCCCTCACTATATCTTTTGCCTACGATTTCTACACCTTTTCTGCACTGCTCGACGATTTGAAAAGCGGTCTCTCCAGAAAGGATCTTTTCTCTGACAATTGAAATAGCTTTATCCTCTTCAAGATTTGCCATGGCGCTGATTAAGTCATCACTCATACTTAAACTCCTCTCAGCTGTTTTTGATATCCTCTACATTCCAGCCTTCATAGCTAATCAGTTTATAGCGGTCACCACGATAGATGGTTTTTCCCCAAGCGATGATTTTACTATCTGCATCATAGATGGTTTGGGACATGAAAAAAACCGGTAATCCCGAGGTAACACCCAGAACTTCGGCCTCATCCTCAGTGGCTTTTGACACCATTAATACTTTTTTGGAACTTGACGGGATACTATCACTGTGGGCTGCAGCCAGCCTCGACAAAAGGGGATCTATCAACTGAGATTCGAGGATCGGTGTTTGCTTTGAATAGATAGTGTATTTGGTTTCATATGCAAGAGGCTCTCCATCAGCAGTGATCACAATTCTGAAATATAGGCATCTGGTATTGACATCTATGCCCAGTCTCTCAGCCAGTTTCTCGTCAGCTTTGATTATTCTGGCCTCCAGAAGTTCGGCATGAGGGTTCATACCCTTCTGCTTAATTTCATCGAAAAAATTATTGAGATTGAAAACAACGCTATCCAAACGCGGGCGGGCCACAAAGGTTCCCTTACCTTTTTGGGTGTAAACCATCCCTGCAGACGTCAGTTCGGAAATCGCCCGCCTTACAGTCATACGGCTGATATCATAACGAGCAGCTATTTCCATTTCAGTTGGCAGAGCATCTCCAGGCTGGAGCCGGCCGCTGCGGATCTGTTTTTCGAAATATTTAAACAGTTGGTAGTATATTGGTATGATGGAGTTTTTGTCGACTATTTCATCTTTCATTTTAACACCTATTCAATAATTAACCTTTTAGTTGTCTATACATATAGATTAGCACATCGGCATCTGTTTTTCAATCAAATTCAAAGTTGTTTCTTTCGGTGACAGACACTTGGATAGCAATTCACGTTATACCTTTCCTGATAACAGACATCCGAAAAGTACCAGGTAACATATGCAAAACTGTTCCTCCCAATAAAAAAATCCAATCACCAGAGCCGTCCTTGTGATTGGATTTTATGGATTTGGCAAATGAAACGTCTCCGTGCCACCTCAGTGCACTCGCTGCTCCCAGATTGAGTCTTCTTCCACCAATTCAGCTACAGGCACTTGAATTACATCATCTGATTCCAAATAGCGTATCTTAGCTTCTTCCCCGTCCAGATCCTCGATCCAAACAGGCACCCCATTGTACAGAACATCCACTACACCTAGTGATTCGAAAATCTGCTGTGCTTTTTCTGGTTCCAATCACTGCACCCCTTTTTGTATTTATGATTCCCGCCTTCTAGAAAAGTATCAGTATTCATTTAGTGGTTAGTGGTCGGGGTTTACACCAACTAAAAATCCGTGCAGGCTTGTTTTACGGCGACTAGGGCTCATGTTTAGGCAAGAAAACTCAATTCCGATTCTATTATTACCGACTTTAACGCCCTTGCCACACCCATGCTTTGCAAATACCGTAAAAAAACAAGAATCACCTCTCACTGCTGTATGTGAGAGGTGATTTCTATAATAGCAATAAAGCAAGCCTAGCCTGTTAGTGGTTAGTTGTTAGTCGTTGGCAATAATAAAGCGATAACGCAAGCCCTGGCACCGTCTAACGAGCTGCCCACCTGGTTCTGGATGTGGCAAACGAAACGTCC
>DIQC01000089.1:2724-2926 GCA_002426495.1 Thermacetogenium sp. UBA5472 | reverse complement strand
ACGAAACGTCCCCTTGCCACCTAACCCACCAACTCTTCAAGTACCTTTCCTAGCTCATCTATGGCCTTGCCATAGCCTGCCCAGTCGCCGGCCTTGAGGGCATCATTTGCTTCTTGGAAAAGCTGGTTTGCCTTTTGAGCAAGACTGGTTGAATCTTGCGGCACGCCCGGCTTTTCAGGGTCTGGCTCCTCAGTATCTGGCT
>DIQC01000089.1:0-2585 GCA_002426495.1 Thermacetogenium sp. UBA5472 | reverse complement strand
CTCAGTATCTGGCTGCTCATCCGTTCCGAACAGTATATTCAAGGCGCTCCAAAGGTCCTTTTCCATAACCACCTTTCCGTCATAAAAGGCGATCACCCGTGTCAGCTCTGGCATAGCGCTCTCCTTTGCCTGCAGGAAAAGCGGCTCCACATAGAGGAGTTTCCCAGCTAAGGGCACAGTAATCAGGTTCCCGCGAATCACCTGGGAACCGTGCTGGTTCCAAAGTGTAAGCTGGCTGGAAATGTCGCTATCCTGATCGATACTGGCCTCTACCTGCATAGGGCCAAAAGCGTGCACATCTTTAGAAAAAACATCGATAACCATTTCACCATAATGCTCCCCGTCACAACGGGCAGCCAGCCAAGCCACAGCATTCTCCCGGTTCATCGGTGTATAAGGTAGAACTAGGACAAATTCCTCTTCCTCCTCGCCAGGAAGCTTCATCATGGTATAGTAAGGCTCAATGGGTTGACTTTCATCTGAATATTTCTCCTGAGGGATCGCCCATTCGTCCTCACGGTTATAAAAGACCCGGGCATCCTGGACATGGTATTCGGCAAAAACTTCTGCCTGGAGATCAAGCAGGTCCACAGGGTAGCGGACATGCTTCCTGAGACCTTCCGGCATCTCCGAGATAGGGCGATAGAGATCAGGATAAATATCGCTGTAGACGCCGACCACCGGGTCCTCAGGATCGGTCACATAAAATGCATATTCGCCATTATAGGCATCCACAACCACCTTCACCGAATTGCGAGTATAGTTGATACCATTCCTCATATCGGAGTAGGGATATTGGCTCGAAGTGGTATAAGCATCCACTATCCAAAAGATACGCCCATCTACCACAACAGGGTAAGGATCACTGTCAAACTTTAGATAGGGAGCTATTCTGCTTACATCCTGGACCGTGCGCTGATAGAGAATCCGGCTTTCAGAGGTGATATCAGAACTTAACACCATCCTCATATCTTTAAAATGCAGGGCATAAAGAAGACGGCGTATCGGTGTAAGTTTTACACCGCCATCACCCTCATAGTTGGTATAGATATTCTCCTCACCTGAGGGATAATCGAACTCCCCTGTTTTGGTATTGACTATAACGATATCATCGGTCAGTTCGCCATAATAAATCTCCGGCCGAGTGATTTCAATCTCAGGATGTGCCGCTTGTGGAGGTATGTTTTCCAAAAGATATAACGGCCTGCCTTCTGCTGTCACCTCATTGACTGGACTGATCACCGCTCCATAGCCGTGAGTATACTGGAGGCGTTGGTTCACCCAGGTACGGGCACGCTCAGAAAGCCTATCCTGATCCAATTCCCTTACAGAAATCATCACCTGACGGTAGTCATCACCGAAGCGATAGCGGTCAACATTCACACCAGGAAAACTGTAATAACGCCTTAGCTGCTGCATCTGGTTGTACACCTGCTGGATAGGGCGAAAATCCCAGAGGCGCACATTAGATAACGTGACCAGGTTATCTTCCACTATATTGCTGCCTGCTTCCTCCACACCATCGTCGATTACAGTGACCGGCTTAACATCTTCCAACCCATAAGCATAGCGTGTTGCAGCGATGTTATATTCAATATATTCTTTTTCACGGTTGAACTCATTGGGTTCCACCTGAAACTTTTGAACAACATAAGGGTAAATACCGCCAACGAGCAAGGATGCGACTGCCAGCACAACAACACCTGTGACGACTGGAATCACTTTCCCCCGTGCAATACTGATAAATGCTACTAGTGCGGCGATCAGTGCAATCACAGCCAGTATCTTCAACGCAGGGATGCTGGCGTGCACACCTGTAAAACCTGCACCGAAGAAGCTGCCCTGCCTACTGATCAACTGAACATAAATAGAAAGGTAATAGTCCCAAGCCTTCAAAAGAAACAAACCGGCGATTAGAGCGGCCAGATGAAGCTTGACCGGAGAAGAAGTGCGCCAGTTATCTTTCATAAACTCATTGGAGGCCAGCAGAAAATACACCAGGGCGCAGATGATCAGCATCAGCACAAAGGCAGATAACAATGAGGACTGCAGCAATTCATAGACTGGCAGTTTAAACATATAGAAGGCTGCATCCTTGCCTAAAACGGGATCTGGGCGACCAACGGGTTGGGCATAGAAAAATTTTTGAATAACATCCCAGTGAGCGCTGATGTTTACGGCAAAGATCAGGGCAAATAGAGCGCTTAACCCGGCGCTGATATACTTACCAGCGTTTGATAAAAAGACACGGCGCAAGGGACTGATGAAAGCCTCATAAACTTGAGCGTTGATGTTATACACCTGAAATATGGGTATAGAACGGCGAAGATACCAGAAATTGAGCTGAAAAAAGGCGAAAAAAATAATAAATACAACAATCCCCACCACATAGCGGGTCAAAAATAACCTCCAAAAAACGCTATCATAATCCAGTGAATCAAACCACATAAAGTCTACCCATTTGCCTATAAACCATCCCAATAGAATCAAAGCAGCCACTAAAACCAGCGATTGTACTAGCCGTTTCCTCTGCATAAAATCCTCCTCAGTAAAAAATAGCTTGCATATGCAAATATTGCATATAG
>DIQC01000057.1:32406-32601 GCA_002426495.1 Thermacetogenium sp. UBA5472 | reverse complement strand
GGAACCCCTTTCCCTTCCTCACATATAAAAAACTCAGACTCTTTGAAAAACTGCCGGCTGTATATAACGGTAAAGGCCTGTGGACCTGTCCAGAGTCTCCGAGTGGCCGATCAACAGATACCCCCCCTCTTCCAGGTAACGATAGAATCGCTTTGAGATTTGATTTTTGGTCGGTTCATCAAAATAGATCATCAC
>DIQC01000057.1:0-32245 GCA_002426495.1 Thermacetogenium sp. UBA5472 | reverse complement strand
AGGGGTATTCGTGTCGCATCAGGTTCAACCTGCGAAAGAGGATCATCTTGCTGATATTCGGCTTCACTTTCCACTGCCCATCACCTAATTGTTCAAAATAGCGCATCCTGTACAGTGGGGGTATCCGGAAAACCTGCTCTTTGCTGTAAATACCTGCTGCAGCCTTCTGGAGAACTCTGGCAGAAATATCTGTAGCCAGAATATAGAATTGAACACCAGGGGTGTGCTCCACAGCATATTGAGACAAAACCATAGCCAGTGAATAAGCTTCCTCCCCAGAAGAACACCCTGCACACCAGATCCTTATTTCCCTTTCCCCCTTTTTCCGGACAGCAGTGATTAGCTGCGGCAAGGCAACATTCTCTATAAAATCGAAATGCGCCTCTTCCCGAAAAAAATAGGTGTGGTTTGTGGATATCAGTTCACCCATTTTATGCAGAGCCTGCCCACTGGTATCATGGATTACGTAATTATAGTAATCCTGAAAGCTGGAAAAACCACCTGCCCACAGCTCCTTTTGCAGACGCTGGACAACCAGGCTTTTCTTCTGTTCACGCAAGTATATGCCGAACTTATCCTTCACTAAATCTTTAATCAGGTGAAATTCCCGGGTACTCAATTCCATATTTGTTCATCCTTGTATGCTGCATCTCTTCAACAAAACCCTCTCAGTATTACTCCCCTAAAACCTACCGAAATCCTGATCATCTTGTGCCAAAACCTTTTCTGGTTTACCTGGTTTCGTCTTAGCTGTAGTACCGGTACTGTCACCCGCCTGTTTGCCGCCTGCAGCTTTACCTGCTGTCCCCTGCTCGGCTATCATTTTCTGCAGCATCTGCAGCATTTCTGGTGTCACACCAGCAGGCAGCTCTGAACTAACAACAGTGGCTTCTCGGTGAAACGTAAATTGACTCATCAATTCCCGCATCTGGTTAGCCTGGCCAGATAACTCTTCACTGGCAGCGGCGGATTCCTCAGAACTGGCTGAAACTTCCTGGGTAACTTGATCCAGCTGGGAGATAGCCTCACTGATCTCTCTGATCCCCTGCTGCTGTTCTTTGGAAGCGCAGTCGATCTCAGCCACCAGATCACCAACCTTTGTCGCTTCTGTGATGATCTCCTGCAGTGCAGTTGCTGTATTTGCAGCGATCTTATTGCCCGCCTCGGTCTTCTCGATCGAATCCTCTATCATTTCTGCAGTCTCTCTGGCTGCCTCACCACTGCGCTGAGCAAGATTTTTCACTTCTTCGGCAACCACTGTAAAACCCTTGCCATGCTTTCCTGCCCGAGCAGCCTCTACAGCAGCATTGAGAGCAAGAAGGTTTGTCTGAGAGGCGATCTCATCGATAGCTTTGATGATCTTTGCTATGTTCTTGGATGAATCATTGAGTTCACCCATAGCTTTAAGCAATTCCTCCATCCGTTCAGAACCCTTATCAGCTACAGCTCGGGCACTGACGGTCATCTGGTTAGCCTGGGCCGCATTTTCGGAGTTTTGTTCGGTCTGAGAAGTGAGCTGCTGCACAGAAGAGGCGATTTCCTCCAGAGAGCTGGCTGCCTCAGAAGCTCCCTGAGCAAGGCTCTGGCTGGCCTCGGCCACTTGCTGAGAACCTACGGCAACCTGATCTGAAGCGGTATTAACCTGTGTGAATACCCTGCTGATACGGATAACAACGTTATTGATATTTTCTTTAATAGATTGGAAATCTCCCCTGAATTCACCGGTAATCTCCACATCCAAGCTCTTCTGCTCGCGTATCATGTTGAAAACATTGTCGATCTCTTCTATATAACCCTGTAGAACCTCCATAGATTCATTGAGGGCATCCTTGATTATTGCATAGTCACCCTTGTAGTCCCCTACAACCCGAGAGCTGAGCTTCCCTTTAGCCAGATCCTGTAAAACATCACTAGCCTCCTTGAGCGGCTCAACCACAGTATCCAGCAGTTTATTTATGCCATTCACCATATCTTGAAAAGAGCCTTCTGCCTCGACCTCCATTCTGGCCTGCAGATCCCCGTTCTTAGCCTTTTCCACCAGATCCTGAACAGCAAAAAACATTAGCTCCACATTAGTGAAATCCAAGATTGTCTCCAGCACGCCAATGATTTCTCCCCTGTCATCCCGCAGAGGTGTGGGACTATACTCCAAATAGCGCTTTTTTCCCTTGTTTTTGACCATTGCCCAGGAAATGATACGCTCATTCTCCCCCAACAGGGCTCTCTCAACAGCATCTTCCTCAGAATCTATCACATTGCTGAACGGTCTGCCCACAATCTGCTCACAGCTGCAACCTGCCAATTCAGCGAAGGCACCATTGGCATAAATTACCCGTTGATCCTTCCCACATACACATGCCGGTACCTGCAGCAAATCAAGCACCGAAAAATCTTTTTTCCCTTTTGAAACTTCTGCAACCCCTGCTGCATCCACTTCTCTGTTAAGCTCATCCATTTACTGCCCCTCCTCATCGAATAAAAATCTTTCGGCATTTAACAGGATTTTTACTCCATCTTCGACCTTCCCCAACCCCAGGATGAAACGTCCCTTCACTCCTCTGTACATTTTTGGGGGTGGATCTATCTCAGTGGCAGGTATATCTAATACCTCGGAAACGTGGTCAACGATCAAACCTACTGCCTGTTCCTCAACATTGATCACAATAATACAGGTGCGGTTATCATAGGGACGCTCTTCCAGTCCGAAGCGAAGGCGCACATCCATCACAGGGATCACCTTCCCCCGGAGATTGATCACCCCTTTGATGAAATCAGATACATCAGGTACTTGTGTTATTTTTTGCATCCTGATAATCTCTGTGACATACCTGATCTCAATCCCATACTCTTCCTCATCGACAAAAAAGGTAAGAAACTTGTCCTTCTGGGTATCCTCTTCATCCTCATCATCCAATAGTTCCGCATCCAAGACATCGTCTTCAATCAACATCCTTCACCTCCTGTTGATTACACTTGCTCTTTAACCTTGTACAGTTTCCAGCAGGTCAGCGATATCCAGGATCAAACTGACACTGCCATCACTCAAAATCGCGCAGCCGGATATACCGCATATATGCCCCAGATAATCAGGCAGTCCCTTGATCACGATCTGCTGCTGTCCCAGCAGCTGGTCAACAAAGATGCAGCATTTCCGATCATTGTTCTGGACAGCGATCAAAATGCCCTCAGATAGTTCTTGACAGTTGTTCTCTACCTGGTATAGTTCGTGGAGACGCAGCACAGGCAGCAGTTCCCCACGCAGCTGCACGATCTCCAAGCCGTCTGGGGTGCGGGTAATCATCGAAGGGCGCGGTTTGAATGATTCTTTGATAGAACCGATGGGGATAGTATAACGCGCACTTCCTACTTTGATGATCATCCCCTCGATAATGGCCAGTGTCAGAGGGATATGGATGATAAATGTGGTGCCCCGCCCTTGGGTGCTGTGCACCTCTATCCTGCCGTTCAGCTTCTCAACATTGTTTTTAACGACATCCATCCCCACACCTCTCCCAGAGATATCTGATATCTCTTTGGCAGTAGAAAAACCGGGAGCAAAGATCATCTGCCATATATCCTCATCCTGAAGTATTTCTGCCTCTTCCTCTGTAATGAGGCCTTTTTCCAGCCCTATTTCCATAATCTTTACTCTGTCTAAACCCTTGCCATCATCCTGAACAATTACCCAGACCTCACCAGCGCTGTGCCTGGCCTCGATCAGCACCCTGCCCACTTCTGGTTTACCGGCAGCCCGGCGCTCTGCCGGGTCTCCGATACCATGGTCAACAGCATTTCTGAGCAGGTGTACTAATGGATCAGAGATCTGTTCGATTACAGTTTTATCTACTTCAGTTTCCGCACCGCGGATCTCCAATTCCACCTGTTTATTCTCCTTTTTGGCCAGGTCCCGCACCAACCTCACCATCTTGCGGAAGGTTGTAGTCAGGGGAACCATCCGCAGAGAAAGGGCAATCTCCTGTATCTCTCTGGTAACCTTATTCAGCTGCCTAACAGCTTTCCCAGACTGCTCCTCGTCTTCACTGGCTACCATAGCCTCTGCTATCACCAGTTCCCCTACCAGATCAAGGAGCTGATCAAGCTTTATGGTATCCACCTTGATAAACTGGCTCCTGGATTGTACTCTCTCACTGTAATGATCAGCCCGAGCAGCAGAGGGCGAATCTGTACCCTGTACCTGGATGCTGCTGTTTTCCTCATCTTCACCTTTTTCAGCCGATGTCTCCCCTGTCTCAAAATCCAGATCAGGCAGGTCTATGGCCTGCTGCACAAACTGGAGCAGCTGCTCTAGATCAGGCAGTTCTGGGCTCTTTCCCTCCTGCACCCGACGAACACCATTGCGCAGGGAGTCGATCAAAGTGAGGAGTACAGTGATGACAACACCATCACACTCCCTCTTCCCGGAGATAATACCATCGAGGATGCCTTCAGCCAGATGGCTGACCCTTTCAATGCCAGGTAACCCGAGTAAGGCAGCATTTCCCTTCAAGTTGTGAAATGCTCTAAAGGCCTTCCTCGCAGAGTCAGCATCAGCAGACTGCTCTAGGCTTAAGGCTGCTGATTCCGCACCTTCACAGAGTTCCATGGCTTCATCTACAAAACCCTTAATCAGATCCGCAGTTATTTCGATGCCCTCTGGAACTTGTTCACCCCTATAGATCTCCTCGTCATTTCCTGATAAAGCCTGTTCATCTTGGACAGGCTCACCATCAAAGGAAACAGAGCGAATGGCCTCTACCAGGGCATCCACTATCTGCTGGGCATCCCCTTCAAAACCATTGTCATGTCCCTCTCGTTCCACCTGCTCCAGCACCCCTCTGATAAAATCAGCAGCCTGGCAAAAGAGGTCAACATGCACAGATGTGATCATAGCCCTACCACTTCGAAAGAGATCGAACAAGGTTTCAGCCTGATGAGTGACCTGGATGATGGCCTGCAAGTCCAGAAATGATGCCGACCCTTTCAGGGTATGAAAGAGTCGAAAAATATCATTTAGTAACCTTTTATCGATTCTCCCGGCTGTTGCAACTATTTGTTCTAATTCAATAATCTGTGGTTCGATTTCATCTAGGAGGTCGCGGCTTTCACTGACAAAACAGTCTATCAGTTCCCGTCTCTCTTCATTGATCATTTCCGGTCCATCACTCCTCTGTTATTCTCCCAGCACCCCTCTAAAAAAGCTTCACTTTCTACTCTATCTGATTTACCTTACAGCCCTAGACACCGCTGCCAGAATGCGTTCCGGCTCGAAAGGCTTTACAACAAAATCTTTGGCTCCGGCTTTAATAGCCTCCCCCACCATCGACTTCTGCCCCATTGCTGAAATTACAATTACCTTTACCTCCGGATCGACCTTCTTAAGAAGGGAAATTGCTTTAATACCGTCTATATCCGGCATTGTGATATCCATAGTAACCAGATCTGGCTTCTGCTCCTGGTAGGCACTGATTGCTGCAGCCGCATTCTCTGCCTGAATAACCTCATGCCCTGCTGCAGTTAAAATTTTTTGCAACCTGATCCTCATAAAAGCTGTGTCATCAACAACAAGTATTTTCACTAATGCCCGCCCCTCCTTGATTATATTGAGGATAATAGATCGAGCTGTAATATACTGATAGCTACTCCTCTTCCTTCACTCTTTATCGGCAGTTTTCGATCATTCTTTAACCAAAACATGGCAGCAAGAACTGCTGCCATGTTTTATCTGTCTTACATCTATCTATTTTAAGTAATTATCACAGGTTTTTTATTCTTTCCACTGAATTCAATATCTCTGTAATGCGAACCCCGTAATTATCACCGATCGCCACGATCTCCCCTTTGGCGATCGCTTTGCCATTTACGAATATATCCACCGGTTCATTTGCAGACTTGCCTAACTCGACAATAGCTCCCCGTCCCAATTGCAGTACTTCACCGATTGTTCTCTGAGTTCTCCCCAACTCCACAAACATTTCTAAGGGAACATCCAGAATCATCGATAATTTGTCACTACCGGGCGCTCCATTCGTTTCCTCTGTAGATGTGAGATGCTGAGACTGTACCCCGCTCCCAGTCCCCACACAATCACCCAGGTTATGGTTTTGAGAGTCCCCCTGCTGTTCCTGTCGGTCATCATCGATGAATTCAGCAAGAAGATGGCCGCTGATTTGTTTGGCAAAGCTGATGGGAATCAGCTGCATCATTTCACTTTCCACAATATCCTCTATATACATACTGAAAACCACTTTGATCAACTGCCCATCTTTTTCTCCGCCTTCATCGATGACCAGCCGGTCCTCTGCTAAGTTCAGCACCCGCACAGAGGGAGGAGAGATATTTACCCCTTTGTTTAACATTGCTGAGATCGATGTTGCTCCCGAACCGACCATCTGATTCATGGCCTCACCAATAGCGCTCAAAGCAATTTCATCCAGTGTTTCGCTTGGATGTTGGCCGTCACCATCCATCATCAAGTCGGCGATCACAGCCACATCCCTAGTATTAATCACAAGTAAATTATTACCATCCAGCCCCTCTGTATATTGTATCTCCACAACCACATAAGGCAGGGGATGTTCGCTCTGCAGCTGAGAAAGTGTAGTACAGGTAATACGCGGAGTGGTGATTACGACTCTTTTTCCTATCAGTTCACTAAGAGTCGTAGCAGCGGTGCCCATGGAAATATTAAACAACTCCCCTATGGTGTCCAACTCCATGTCTGTCAAGGACACATCTTCTTTTGTACTCCCCCCTTTAAGGAGGTTATCGATTTCATCTTGACTTAGACTATGATCATTCAAATGATGTTCCCCCTTTTCCCACAAAATCAGTAATTTGAGCGGCCAAATAACTGTTCCGCCGTCCCGGTTTTGCTGTAAACTTGCGGCAGACGTCAATATAGACATCAATATCCTCATCTGTTTTGCGATCAATGAGGACAACATCCCCAACCTGAAGATCAAGCAGTTCCCTTACTACAATAGATGTCCTGCCCAGAACAACCGTAACTGGTACAGCCATAGATTCGATCTGCTGCTCGAGAAGATGGCGCTGTTGGGGATCGTCCTCTTTACTGCCTTTGACAAACCAGTTGTGGACACTCATTTTATCCAGGATCGGTTCCAATACGATAAAGGGCAGGCAAATATTGAGAGTTCCCTCAGTATCAGCAAAATTTACCGCCAAAGAAATTAAAATAACCATTTCTGAAGGGGAAACAATCTGGGCGAACTGAGGATTGTATTCAATTAATTCTACGTGAGGCTTCAAATCGATGACATTTTCCCATGCCTCCCGGGATATACCGAGCATCTGCTGGGTTAATTGTTTAATAATTGTGCTTTCGATCTCTGTCAAAGTACGGTTTTCGATAGTACCCACCCCACAGCCACCCAATAAGCGATCAAGCATACAAAAAACCAGCGAGGGTTGGATTTCCATAATCCCCTCACCATGAAGGGGATTCATGTCATGAATAACCATTATCGAGGGAGCGGATATAGAGTTGGTAAACTCTCCATAGGTCACCTGCTCGATAGAGATGACCGATATCTGAACAGATAGCCTTAGTTTCGCTGAGAGGAAGCTAGTAATAGCCCGGGCGAAGTTATCATAAATCAATTGAAGAAAACTCATTTGCTCCTTAGAAAACTTGTTCGGATGCCGAAAATCATAATTCCTAACAACTTTTTCTTCCCCTCTTAATTCTTCGGTCGTTACTTCCCCTGAATTAAGCGCTACCAACAAACTATCAATTTCGTCCTGTGAAAGGGTCTCACCCAAGAAGCATCGCCTCCCAATTACTTTCCCCATCTTCGACCAGTAACAGAATCAGTAGTCACTAACAAGCTGCGTATTCTGGTGTGATTAGCCAATTATATCAGGAATGATCTTTAGCACTAATATATACCATCATGCCTATATTGATCAACAATTTAGGACTATTTAAAAAGATTAATTATATGAAACCCGGCAATTAAATTCATTTGTACACTTCTATATTCCCTTTCAGCGACCAAATGGCAATTTTCCACCTGCTCTAAAATTTACTTGTACATACTGCTTGTGGGCCTGATTATCCAGGGGCGGTAGACTATCCGCTTCGGGAATTACTTATACCTAGTTGTCGTTTTTGTGGATCACCTGTATTAAATCTGGTTTTATTACCCTAAAGTTCCTGAAGCCGCTGACGATAATAATACTGAGAAAGAAAAGTCAGACAGGTCCTAAGCAGCTCACCCCGGGCAACTGACTGCTGGGGCCACTAAAGTGAGCAGATGCTCAAAAGCAAACAATAAGGAGGTACAATGAATGAGAATCAACCATAATATTGCTGCACTCAACACCTACAGACAGTTGAGCGCCAACCAGACATTAGGCAACAAGTCCCTGGAAAAGCTGTCCTCAGGACTGCGCATCAACCGTGCAGGTGATGATGCCGCAGGCCTGGCCATCAGTGAGAAAATGAGGGGACAGATTCGAGGTTTAGATCAGGCTGCCAAGAATGCACAGGACGGCATCTCCCTGATCCAGACAGCTGAAGGAGCATTAAATGAAACACACAGCATCCTACAGCGCATGCGGGAATTGGCTGTGCAGTCAGCAAACGACACAAACAATGATACAGACCGAGCAGAGCTGCAAAAAGAGGTAGACCAGCTAGCACAGGAAATCTCCAGAATTTCGGATACTACTGAATTCAATACAAAAAAATTGTTAGCAGGTTATACAGGCACATTCCACATCGGTGCGAATCAGGGACAGGATATAACATTGAGCATTGAAGAAATGAGTGCCAAAGCCCTAGGGGTAAATAATGCGACAGCAACTGCTGCTGATGTCACTGGTGTAACAGGGCTTTCCGTGAAGAACAACACTGAAACTCAGATAACAATTTCATACACTGCTTTGGGTGACAAAGATGCCGTAGAGGTGGCAGCAACTACTGCCACATTTGATGAAGGAAGCAATACGATCACCATAACCCTGGCACAAGAAGCAGGTGATGCTACTGACCCAGGCGCTATCACAGCAACGAAACAGGATGTTATGGAAGCCTTAAATAGTACAGGGAAGGTTATAGCAACAGCAAAGGATGGAGCAGATTTATCAGGACTTCTTGAGGCAACAACCGCTGTTCCTGCTGATACAACAGTAACAGCGGCAACAATTAACAAAGACCTAGGAATTGACATTTCCTCACAAGGAAGCGCATCAGCGGCAGTTAATACTATTCAAGCTGCGATCGAAAGTGTATCTGCAGAACGCTCCAAGCTCGGTGCCTACCAAAACCGGTTGGAACACACCATCAACAACTTAGGCACAGCCTCTGAAAACCTCACATCCGCCGAATCACGCATCCGTGATGTGGATATGGCTGCTGAAATGATGGAGTTCACCAAGATGAGCATCCTGCAGCAGGCATCAACTGCTATGCTGGCACAAGCCAACCAGCAGCCCCAGATGGTCCTGCAGCTGCTCGGAGGTTAAATCCGATACCGGGTACCACCCGCATTTTGTCGGATATTTGCGGATAGTACGGTGTGATATTTAAGACGAACGAGAACCCCTTTGGAGAAACCCGAAGGGGTTCTCGTTCGTTCGCCAAAGCGGAGCGTCCGGACTTTTCACGTAATGCTAATTATGGGAACCAGTCAATGGGCTGTTTTATTTTACCGATATATAGAAAAATATGCTACAATAATAAAGGAGTTGCCGTTTGGCGGTTAGTCACTTTCCCATGAGGGGAGGTGACGCTTATGATTACTTGGACAGGACTTTTCAGTTTCTGTTTGGTAATTATAGGGGTTATTTCTCTGTGTTTAATGCGCAGAAAATAACAAGACCGCCTGTGTAAGGCGGTCTGCCTAATTTTGGACTAGCCGCCCAGCTAAAAGCGGCAACTCCTTTATTAAGCATATGATAACATGCATAAAAATATTCGTCAATGGTGGATTGAAAGTGGATCTCTCAAGTTTACCCTACTTCATCCGATAATAATATTAGAACATTAAAGTTTCGCAGGAAATGGGGGAGAGCATTGGCAGGTATTAACCCATCTGGAATGTACCGGATCTCAGGATTGGCCTCCGGTATGGATATAGACGGCATTGTAAAGGATTTAATGAATGCTCACAGGATGCGTTTGGATTCTGTGGAGCAGGATAAACAGATCTGGCAGTGGCGGCAGGAGGATTACCGCTCCATCAACACAGCACTGCTCAACATGAGAAATGCAGTCTTTGACCTCAGACTTCAGGGTTCCTTTATGCTGAAAAAGGCGGAGTCGTCCAGCGGTGCAGTCACTGCTGAGGCTGGAGCCACAGCCCTCGACGCTGTTCACACTGTTGAGGTGTCGTCCCTCGCCAGGGGAGCGTTGATCGCCTCTGAGTCTGAAGTAGAAACCATAGGTGCCTATACTGCACCCTTAAGCGAGATGCTGGAAGGCCTGGCTACAGATGAGGACGGAAAGATCACTGTAGAGATCGGTGATGGCATATCCACTGAAACGTTCGCCCTCGATGCCGATACACATTCTTTAAAGAATCTGATTGAGCAGATCAACAAAAGCGAACTGAATGTACAGGCCTCCTGGGATAATAACCTGAACCGCTTCTACCTGGCCTCGACAAAGCTGGGAGCGGAAAATGGTGTCAGTTGTAAAGATCAAAGTGGCAACTTGATGACTATCCTCTGCAGTGCCAGCAGTACAGAGGGTAAACAGGTTTCAGGAACTGATGCCCAAGTCAGTATAGATGGAATAGATTACACCTTTGACAGCAATCAGTTTAAAGTGAATGGTGTCACCTACAACCTGAAAGGAACCACAACAAAAACAAACCCGGCTGATATCACCATCAGCCATGATGTGGATACTGTGTTCAATAACATCAAGGATTTTGTTGACAAATATAATACTTTATTGGATACCTTAAATGGCAAGCTGTCCGAGGAGCGCTATACAGACCACAAACCCCTCACAGATGAGCAGATTTCCTCAGGTGAACTGACCGACAAACAGATCGACCAGTGGCAGGAGAAGGCCAGGAGCGGACTCTTGAGGGGGGACACTCTTCTAGGGAGAGCCGCAACATCGATGCGCACAGCCCTATCATCAGTTGTCGTTGGCTTGACCGGTGTGGTCACTGTTTCCAACGGTTCAGAACGGATCACCACTACAGCCAACCAGCTGAGTGTGATCGGTATTACCACAGGTTCTTATCAGGACAAAGGAAAACTTTACATCAATGAGACCAGATTGAGAGAAGCCCTGCAGTCTAACCCAGAGGCTGTTATGGAGCTTTTTACCAAATCCAGAGATGCCTCTGGGAATGAGATCACTGACAGCAGCAAACAGGGACTGGCGGTACAGCTCTATGAAGGGATCGATGGCGCCATCTCTCTGCTTACTGATAGAGCGGGTTCTGGTAGCAGCCTTTATGATGACAGCTATATCAGCAAAAAGGTGCGGAACATTGATGAAAACATCTCCAAAATGGAAGACCATTTACAAGTTTTGGAAGCTCGCTACTACAGGCAATTCACAGCGATGGAAATGGCCATCGCCAGGATGAATACTCAAAGCATGTGGCTGACACAGCAGTTCAGCGGCAGCTAAGATCAGTTCCCAGAAATAGGAGGGAAGAGAATGCGAATTGAAGGCAGCAGTTCAATTAAGGATGAGCTCGCTCTAAAACCGGTAAAGCTGGAGGCAGATATATCTAAAACACAGAAAGTTCCTGTCGAGGATGCCCTCAGCAGCGGGGCAGTAGAACAGCAACCTGCAGATGTGCTCTCTTCGCTGCAGGAAGAAAACTTTAACATCAACTTCGACCTCAGCTTCCATATCCACAAGGAGACAAACCAGCTGATCGTACAGATACTGGATCCCCAAACAAATGAGGTGATCAAAGAGATACCTCCAGAAAAGATGCTAAAGCTGGCGGAAAATTTGCACAAGATGATCGGCCTGTTCTTCGATAAAAAGGTATAAATTTAGGAGGATGGTGAGCGGCATGAATGCTAACAGGATGAATCCATACAACCAATACCGTATGACCTCTGTACAAACAGCAAACCCTGAGAAACTATTACTGATGCTCTATGACGGTTTGGTAGTTTGCCTTAAGCAGGCAAAACAGGCTGTTGAAGAAAAGAAGATGGATCAGGCACACACCAGCCTTATCCAAGGCCAGGATATCATCACAGAGTTGATGAACACACTGAATATGGATTATGATATTTCGGAAAATCTTTACAAGCTCTATGATTATCAGAGACAACAGCTGATCGAGGCGAACATCAAGAAAGATGCAGAAATCATCGATCAGGTACTAACCTTTACCAGCGACCTGCGCCAAACATGGGCACAAGCAGTCGATCAAACAAAAGGCAGCTGAAGGAAATGATTATTAAGAGAAAAGAGATATGGCAGCAGGCAAGAGAGCAGGTGCAGCACTGGGAGAGGTTGACGAGGGCATTAGGTGAAGCTGTTTCCCAGAATGAAATAGAAAAATTGGCCGCTCTGCTGGATCAGCGCCAGCAGATCTCTGGGCAACTGGATTCCCTGCGGAAAGTGCATAAAATCCCTAGCTGGACAGAGGGCTCTGCCCCAGATGATCCGCCAGATCTGGCATCAATTAAAGAAGATGTGGCTTCACTCTTTCAATGCCTGCTGAAAGAGGATCAAAGCATAATTCATAAGCTGCGGAAAAAAACAGCATCCTTAAAAAGAGACATCCACCGGCTACAGCGCACCAAAGCAGCCAATCATGCTTACCACGGTCCTAAAACACCCCCCCCGGCAGGATCCTTCATCGACACCAAAAAATAAAAAGGTGCCTGGCACCTTTTATGCAGTTTATTCATCCCATTATGCACATATACCACAATGTACCATTTTACCTGGCAACATAATCAACAGGTGTATATCTCCTTTTCCAACGACCAACCACCAACCACTAACCACCAAACCACCAACCACTAACTTATCTGGCGATGTAATCAACAAGTGATATTGTCAGCATCTGGGATGCAGTAGCCAGTGCTGCCTGATAGACATAAGCCTTTTCACTGTATTCCATCGCAGCCTGGGCGATATCAATATCCTCCATATGGGACAGTACTTTGGTTATCTCTAACCGATCACCCTCATTCCTGGCTTTGGACATTTCAATGCGATTTTCTTTGGCACCGACAACAGCCCTGAGGGAGAGAACATTATCACTAAGCTCATCCAGTTGGCTCAGCTTTTCCCCTGTCAAATCCTCGATATTTGTATTGTTTTCCAGGCTATTTTTGATTTCAATCAGGGTATTAAACAGTTCTGTGTTTCCCTGTTCTGCATCGGGTACGATTTCCTGGCATAATTGACTGCCATCAATATTAACAGCCAACAAAACCCCGCGGCCGATTTCATAACTGATCTCGCCACTGTCCCCTTTGTAGGTAATTTCATCCCCCTGCCTGGTGAATGGCTTGTCCAGTGTGCTGTGCCCTCCGAAGATATACTGGCTGCCGCACATGCTGTTTCCTATTTCGACCATCTGGTCGATGACCTGATCGATTTCGCTGGCGATCGCTTTCCGATCAGATGAGCTGACTGAGCCTGACCCTCCTTCAAGCATCAGCGTCCTCACCCGCAGCAGAGATTCGGAAAAGTTGTCCAGTGCATCGTCTGTCGTGGTTAAAAAGCTTTCCGCATCATTCATATTACCGTAATATCTTTCCTGGGCGGTAAGGCTGGATTTTAGGGATAAAATGCGGCCTGTAGCAACAGGATCATCTGAGGGCTTACTCACTGCGTTACCTGATGACATCTGGTTGTTGATCCTTTGAAATTCCTGCAGGCTTTTGGTCAGGTTCTGCAAAACCTTTGCTGAAAGCATATGGTTGGTAACACGCATCACTTTACTCCTTTCCCAAATTGATGAGCACCCTGGTCATCTCATCAATCACATTGACCAGCTTGGCCGCCGCCATGTAGGCGTTCTGGTACTGAATCATGTTCGTCATTTCCTCATCCAGTGAAACACCGGAAATCGATTCTTTTCTGTTATTCAGCTGAGTCACTAAAGCTTCCTGGTTTATGACCATGTTTTCCGCCTGGTCAGCATCTACACCGAGCTTGGAGATCATGCTCTTATAAAAGTCGTTGATCGTCGCAGTGGATACAACCTCTCCAGCAGCATTTTCGATCTCTATCTTCTGATCCCGCAGCTGGTAAATGAGCAGAGCATTATTCCCATTGCCAGAAGCAGGTTTGCCATCCTCACCGGGGCTTGCTGCAGCAGCGATGCGCTGTGGATCTGCTGTAAGATAGGGGTTGATATAGATAGAACTTGCACTGCTCACGATATCCGGCTCGCTGGCTGATTCACTGCCCACGAAAAACGGAATACCTGTAATACCTGTTTCCCCATCTAGCCCATAACCATCCATATGCAGCTTATTGACCTCTCTAGCAAGTGAAACAGCCAGCTGGTCCAATGCCTCCATATATCCTTCGACATCATTATCTCTGGCCTCGGCCAGCCCCTGGAATTCCCCACCCAGATCTGACCATTGCACTAAGGCATTGTTGCCCTTTCCCAGGTCGACCCCCACCTGGTAGATCCCCTGAGCGTCAGCTTCAGCTGTCAGTAGGGTCGCTTTGAATCCATCCACTACATTCATCCCACCGATCATCACATTGACCGTCTGATCACCCTGGATGTGAACCTCTGCGGCTACAGTGCTGTTCAGCTGATCGAGGAGTATATCCCTCCTATCCAGCAGGTCATTTGGTGAAAGGCCTGATACACTGACGGTCTGGATCTGTTTGTTCAGGTCAGCGATCTGGTTGAGTATGCTGTTGGTCTGATCGACCTTGATGCGGACCTGCTCATTAAGATCATTTTGTAAGGTTTTGAGCTGGCTGTATGTATGTCTGATGGTATCTGCCAGGGTAACTGATGACTCCACTACAGTAGTCCGCACAGGCGAACTGTCCGGGAATTTGGATAGCTGATTCCAATCATCCCAGAACTTATCCATAACTGAGTTCAGTCCATTATCGGACAGCTCCATAAAGATGGTCTCCACCTGACTGAGGGCATTATTCCGCTCTTCCCATTCCCCTTCTAAAAGGGTCTGCTGCCTGATCTGCTGGTCGAGAAATTGGTCGCGGATCCGCTCTATTGTCTTTACCTGCACACCTGTACCCAGCTGGCCGGCTTCCCTCGGCATATTGAGGCCTGGTACAGGCCAGGGATCCTTTGTACTTAACTCAGCCCGCTGCCTGGTATAACCAGGGGTACTAGCGTTAGCAATATTGTGCGCTGTGACTTCTATACACTTTTTCTGGGCAAACAGCCCTGTCATGGCTACATATAAACCAAAATTGGACATTGGCTACCTCCGATTATGCTGAAGTATCTATCGTGGTGAATCCCGGCGAATCTGTTTTCCGGCCTTTTTCATCATAGCCTCCGGTCACATCTGCTAAAGCCTCTTGTACAACTGTAGCAAAGGTAAGCGCCTGGTTGGCCAGCTGGCGGTTGGTTTCATTGACAGCTGCCAATTCCTGCAGCCGAGCTGCCAGGCAATTGCCCTCTATCTCCAGTTCATCTTTCATCTCTCCTGCTCGCTCTATTCCATCTTGACCATCGATACTATCGAGAACTTCTGCCCTTCTCTCTTCTAATACCGATAATTTCTTAATTTCTTCCTCCTGGCAGGAGATGGCCCCTTTGATTGCCGATATGTCATCATCTTGCAAAGCTATTGCCTCATCCTGTCCAAACTCGACCAGTCTTCCGACAACAGCTGACTCCTCTTTGAGCAGTTCCAGAAGTGACCTGTACAGATCATCCATCAATAACTCCCCCTGTGGGCTGTAACCAAAGAGCCCCAAAACAAAAATTATTTATTCCGGCTTATCTGTTACAGCTAAATTTTATCCTTTAGCTCTCTCAGCATCGCTGCTGCTATTTCTTGCGGGTCGACCTTATATTGATTGTTTTGTACCCTTTCCTGCAGAGACTTGACCAGTTCATCCCTGGTAGCAGGGAGTTTCTTGGTCTCAGCCACAGCTGACCGACAGAGCTCCAGCATCGCTTTCGCTTCAGGAGAGAGAACAACACTATCACTCCTGTTCGCAGCCTCATCTTTTTCCACAGCAGTCTTTTTGGGAGTTATTTCTGCAGCTTGATAAGCTTTAGAAACAGATGCCAGAATACTGTCCATATTTCTGATGTCCATTCCATTCACCTCTAACTAATATATCGATAACTTTTCTCATAACTTTAGCCCCAATAGTTAGTGGTTAGTCGTTGGAACGAAATCCCTTACCTAAAAACGAACCACCAGCTCCATATCCAATCTAAATACGAATGATTAAAGCAGTTTTCTCAGCCTTAAAAGCGACCTGCTGTGAAGCTGGGATACCCGAGATTCAGATATTCCTAAGACCTTCCCTATCTCTTTCAGGGTCAGCCCCTCATAGTAGTAAAGGGAAATCACCAGCTGGTCCCTCTCCGGCAACTTAGTGATGGCTTCAGCCAGGGCTTCCTTTGCTTCAGCTGCTTCGATCTCATTCAAAACACTATCTACCCCTGTATCTGCAGCAGCAATATCCAGAGATTCTTTTGTATCATGCTGGGGGTCGTCAAGAGAAATAACTGCAACATGTGCCACTTTTTCCAAAAGGTTGTGATATTCGGCAACAGTAATATTCAGGTATTCCGCTGTTTCGAAATCATCAGGCACTCTCCCCAATCTCTGTTCGAGCTGAGCCAGGGCCTCCTCTATCTTGCGGGCTTCAGTATAGATGGAGCGAGGCACCCAGCTCAGTGAGCGTATCCAATCATAAATAGCCCCGCGGATCCTGATCGTGGCATAGGTCTCAAATTTAACCTTTTTCTCGGGATTAAAGTGATCAACAGCACTGATCAGGCCGGGGATACCGGCACTCTCCAGGTCCTCAAGTTCATAGTAGTTTTTAAAATAGATAGACAGCCTGCCGGCGATGTATTTGACCAAATAAAGGTGGGAAAGCACCACCTGTTCCCTTGATTCCGCATCCCTTTTTTTTAGAAATTTACTCCACAGATCTGTCAGCTGTTCATTTTTGGCTGCATCCATATCTCTCACCCTCAGTTAAATACTGATCATCCCTACAGATTCCACCTGGTAGTCCTGCTGCAGTTCATTATAAGATATGGCTACCAGCATCGGCAGAACCCTTTCCACCATGCGCAGGAAATAAAACCTCAATACAGGAGCGCAGAGCAGCACCGGCTGGTGCCCATCTGCTATAGCCTTTTCCATCAGAGAACGCAGATTGGCCAATATCTGCTGCGCTTTAAGCGGATCCAAACTAAGAGCACCTGTCTGTTCATTTTGCGGTAAGCCCTCCTTTAGGCTCTGTTCCAGCTGCGGCTCAAAGGTGAGCACATAGAGCTTGTTGTCAGACTCCAGGAGGTCCTCCACAATTTGCCGCCCCAAGGCCTGTCTGACATACTCGGTCAGAATAACGGTGTCCTTAGTATAACGGGCGTAGTCGGCCAGCGTTTCCAGGATCGTCGTCAGATCCCGGATCTGTACCTTCTCTCGCAGCAGATTAGACAATACCTTTTGAATCTCTCCCAGGCTCAACAGGTCTGGCTCCAGCTCTCTGACGACTGCGCTGTTGGTCTTTTTGACATGGTCGAGGAGGTTTTGCACATCCTGCCTGCTTATGATTTCATAGGCATGCTTTTTCACGATCTCTGTAAGGTGTGTGGCAATAACGGCTACAGGTTCCACTGCTGTAAAGCCGGCTGCCTCTACATCATCTTTATCCTGCTCAGCAACCCAAAGAGCGGGCAGACCAAAGGTGGGATCCTGGGCTTCAATCCCCTCAAATTGAGATTTCACCTCTTGGCCGATGGCCAGATAGTAACCGAGCATCAGCTTCCCTGTACCGACAGTAGAACCTTTAACCTTGAGCAAATAGGTATTGGGATCGATCTGTACATTATCACGCACCCGTACAGGCGGTATGACAAAACCCAGTTCTAAAGCACACTGCCTTCTGATAACCAAAATGCGGTCCAGCAGGTCCCCACCCTGTTTGGCATCAACCATAGGGATCAAATTGTACCCCAGTTCAATCTCCAGTGGATCCACCTGCACCAGCCCCATTACATTTTCCGGCTTTTTCATCTCTTCGAGTTCCCTGCTGCGCTCACTCTCTACCTCCTCAACCTTTTCCTTCTTTGTAGACCTGTCTAAAAAGTATGCACCACCGCCGAGCCCAGCAGCGATGATGAAGATTTGAAGAGGCGGTAGGCCTAATAGTGCCAGCAAGACCAGAACACCGCAGGTGATCACCAGGGCTTTGGGATAACCAAGTAGCTGTTTGTAAATATCAACACCAAAACCATTAGCAGAACCATTTCTGGTGACCACAATACCGGAGGCAGTAGAAACCAGTAGTGCGGGAATTTGAGTTACCAGGCCATCACCGACTGTAAGCAGTGTATAGGCATACAGTGCATCCTGAAAAGGCATACCCATTTGAACAATACCGATTATAAAGCCACCCAGTATATTGATCACAACAATGATCAGGGCAGCGATGGCATCACCGCGCACAAACTTGCTGGCACCATCCATAGAACCATAAAAATCTGCCTCGCGCTGAATTTTAATGCGCCTGTTCTTGGCTTCCTGCTCAGTGATGCTGCCGGAATTAATGTCCGCATCGATGCTCATCTGCTTGCCAGGCATGGCATCCAAGGTAAACCTTGCCGCAACTTCTGAAACACGCTCTGCTCCCTTGGTGATCACAATAAACTGGATAATGATCAAGATCAAAAATATGATAAACCCAACAACAGGGTTGCCGCCGACCACCACAGTGCCGAACTTTTCTATCACAACTCCGGCATCTGCGTATAATAAAATCAGCCTCGTTGTGGAGATGTTCAGGCAGAGCCGAAAGAGTGTTAGGATAAGGATTAGTGTTGGGAAAACCGAGAAATCTAATGGTTCCTGAATAAACAGAGACACAAGTAAAACCAGTAAGGAAAGCGAAATGTTCAATATCAAAAAGAAGCTGAGCAAGCCGGCAGGGATCGGAATGATCATCATCACAACTATCAGTACCACAGCCACAGCCACTATCGCATCACTGAATTTGTACACCCTCTCGAGAGATGATACTGCCATCTTACTACCTCATTCCTCTTTGTTTTACATACTCAGGGCGCAGCCTATAGACAAAAGAGAGCACATTGGCAACAGCCTCATAGAGGTGCTCTGGGATCACCCCGCCTATCTCCACAGTCTTATACAATGTCTGCGCCAGTAGAGGATCTTCATAAATAATGATCTCGTTTTCTTTCGCAATTTTTTTGATCCTCTGGGCGACTTCATCAACACCTTTGGCTAACACCACAGGTGCCGTATCCTTATCGATTTCATATTTCAGGGCAACCGCATAGTGGGTCGGGTTGGTGACCACAACATCTGCCTGAGGCACCTGCTGCATCATCCGCTGCATGGAGATCTTTCTCTGTATCTCTTTGCGCTTGCCCTTCTGCTGGGGATCTCCCTCATACTGGCGAAATTCCTCTTTTACCTCCTGCTTCGTCATCCGTAATGACTTCTGGTGCTCCATATATTGAAAGGCATAATCAGCAGCAGCAAGAGCTAAAAGAAAGACTCCAATCCTCAAAACGATTGTGCAGGCCAGATTCGCCAATGCAGATACGGCATCAGGCAGTGACATCTCGATCAAAGCCGGGAACAGCTCAAAATCAGAACGGATAGTTGCATAAGCAATGTAGCCGGCGATCCCCACCTTAGTGATCGCTTTGATGAGTTCGACAACCGCCTTGCGGGAAAAAATCCTTTTAACACCCTCTATAGGATTGATCCTTTCCAGTTTTGGCTGCACAACCGATGGTGTGAACAGGAAACCGACTTGAGCCATATTAGCCACAACACTTGCTAAAAAAGCGATTCCCAGCACAGGAAGAGCCAGCAGTGCAAAAGCCATCGCACCTGAAACAGCCAACTGGTTGACAGCACCTTCTGCCCATACCTGTCCTGCCCTGCTAAACATCTGCTGGATGATGGCCAGCGCCTGCATACACAGCCAGGGCGCACAAAACTTTAAAAACAGGAATGTGCAGAGCAGGATCAATGCTGAACTTACTTCAACACTGCGGGCAACCTGGCCCTTTTTGCGGGCATCCTCTTTCCGCCTTGGAGTCGGTTGTTCTGTGCGCTCACCACCAGACAAACCATCACCGCCTCATGATCATCAACAGCTCATTGAACTGTTCAAACATCCTTTCAAACTCCACTTCAAAGGCCCAGATGAACAAAGGCACCATGATCAAGATCAAACCAAATCCTAGGGCGATCTTTAAAGGAAGAGCAACAAAAAATACATTCATCTGGGGTACAGTCCTGGCGATCACTCCTAAAACCAGGTCAGTGATCAATAAGGCACCGACCACAGGCAGAGCTATTTGGAAGGCAAGCAAGAACATTTCCCCCACAAGTCTGCAGAAAAAAAGGCTCAGCTCACCTGTATAATGAAATTCAGCAATAGGGATCAATCGATAGCTCTGGAACAACCCTGTGATCAGAACATGATGGCCGTTGATCGCTAAAAATGTCAATAGAGCCAGCATGTACTGCAGGTTGCCCAGCAACGGCACCTGTGTCCCGTATTCAGGATCGATAACTTGAGCAACCCCCAGACCCATCTGTACATCAAGATAATGGCCAGCTACCCTAAAAATTGAAAAAATGATCTGGGTGATAAAACCCAGAATACAGCCGATCAGCAATTCCCCAATAAACAGGAGAACATAGCTAGCCATATTCCCCATCACCAGGGGTGGTTCATTGAGATAGGTCATAAAGACCAGATAGGCGAAAACAGCCGCCATGCCTACCTTAAAGCGAAGGGGTATATTTCGCATGCTGAAAGGGACAGCTGTGATAAAAAACCCAGCGATTCTACCCCAAATAAGTAAGATTTGATTTAATCTATCGAAAAATAAGAATTCCATCGCTGCCGCTCCTGGTCGGAATTTTTATCTAGCTAACTGCTGAATACCTTGATATAGGTTCTCAGTAAAAAACACGAGCACCTTGAGCATCCAGGGAGCGAAGATGGCAATAGCAGCAAAAACAGCAATTATTTTGGGGACAAAACTCAAGATCTGGTCCTGCATCTGTGTTGTTGCCTGAAAAAAACTGATCAATAAACCGACCAACAGACTGACACCAAGGACAGGGGCCGCAACCAATATGATCGTATACAAGGCTTCCCGGCCCAGAGATATAATAAAGGTTTCAGTCATCTTCCCTCTCCCTTTCCCTTAACAACAACACCTATCACAGAGACCATCTTTTGATCACTCGAAAGACTCTCATGACGCAAGAAACCCGCAGTTTTTCCAACTACTAACTACTAACCACCAACCACTATTCCTGCTGGTACAATACAACCCGGTAAACCGGTGTAGTCAGTCATAAATCTTACTAACGACTAACCACTAACGACTATTATCAGAAGCTCAACACCAATGACCTCACCAGCAGACCCCACCCATCTACCATAATAAAAAGAAGTATCTTAAAGGGCAGGGAGATCATCATCGGTGGCAGCATCAGCATTCCCATCGACATCAGTATGCTGGCCACAACCATATCGATTATCAAAAAGGGAATAAACAGGACAAATCCGATCTGAAAGGCTGTTTTCAGCTCACTGATCGTAAAAGCGGGGATCAGTGTATAGTCGGGAATCTCAGTACGGTTTTCCGGTTTGGGAGCCTCTGACAGTGAAACAAATAAGGCCAGATCCTCTTCACGTGTCTGCTTGAACATGAATTGGCGCAAGGGCTTCATGCCCTGTTCAAAAGCTTCACTTTGCTTTATCTCCCCATCTATATATGGCTGAATCCCCTGCTCATTGACATCTTGAAAAGTGGGAGCCATGATAAAAACCGTCAAAAACAAAGCCAGCCCGATCAAGACCTGGTTGGGCGGCATCTGCTGGATGGAAAGAGCGCTCCTCAGGAATGAAAAAACAACAATAATCCTGACAAATGAGGTCAGCATAACCAGGATGGATGGCGCCAGTGAAAGCACAGTCAGTGCGATAAGTATCTGCAGTGCCAGTGATACATCCTCGGGGTTTTCTCCAAATCCCAGATCTGATAGTGTAGGCTGTGCATGGGCATACCCCGTAAAGATAAGTCCCAAAAAGGTTGCGAGGAGCACGGTTATCAAAAAAACAGATTTTTTCCTATTCATCCTCTCCTGATCACTCAACTTTCCTTATGACGAAGAAAATTTTTTCATCTGCCGGATTTTATCCTCAAATATCTGTATAAATTTACTGCCAGACAAAGGTGTCATATTTATCCTTTCGTTCATCTCGTGCAGTTCTTTAACCTGAGACAAGTCGATATCCTTTTCCTCAAGAATGATGGTGATATTGTTTTCTGTAACTCCCAGCATATAGACCTTGCCGAACATCTCTACCAGCACAAGCCTTTTTTGGGGATCGAGGATCATCTGGTCTAACACCCTTGCCCAGGAGGTCTGTTTTGTAAGCTGTGTATTTTTCTGCAGAAACCTGATCAGAATCACAGCTAGAATGACGACGATCCCTAAACTAATCAACATCCTGAAGAGCATACTGCCCATACTGGGAAGAGCAGCCACAGACTGAGGCAGATCTCCTTCAGCCCAGGCACAATTGTAGTAAAAGAACCAAATAAAAGCTGTTAAACAACAAATGCTGGCTTTTTTAATATAAATGCTCAAAATAAATCATCCGCCTGTCCTGAAAATTCCTAGTGATTGTTTTGCTCGCCCTCTAGACTGGCCTGTCGAGCGATCAGTTCGATCAGTTCGGCAGCCTGCTCAGGGTCCAGCCTTGAGAGGATCTCTCCTGCCTGGTCTTTTTCCATCTCATGCAGAATGCCAGCCACCAACTGGGGGGCATGGTTATTGAGGATAGCTACAGCAGCATCAGGTTTCATATTGTCGTAGTACTGTGCCAACTTTTTGTATACTTCCTTCTGTACCTCAAAACCCAGCGCTAACCCGGTGTTAGGCTCAGTATCCTCAGCCTCATCCTCTGAATGGGTCATCGAGCTCAATTCCTGTTCAAGTTTGGCAACCCTTTCCCTCAATTCTTCATTTTCCTTTATCAGGGCCTGCTCCACAGCTGAAGGCTCCCTCTCCTGGTGCTGCTGAGCAAAAACTGTTTCTTTTATATCTTGGAAAAAGGGTGTTTTCACAGCTACAACTACACCTGCACCTGCACCTGCGATGATGATTACAAGTACTACAGCCAGCAGAACCTTTCTTTTAGAGACCATCACATCAACACTCCCCCCTGCTGTCTGCAAAACCTGATGCTCCCTATTTCATCAAGCTCTTTTTGTTCCTTTTTCAGAAGGTTTTGGTAATATTCCTGCCACTTCCTCCCTTTGAGACGCTCGAGCATTTTTCTGCGGCGCTGTATGTCTATCAGCACCTTTTGCTCTGCATTCACCTTTCCCAAAGCCTCTTCCACAGCCAGAGCCTGCGCCGTTTTCTGCTCTTGTAGATCTCGGTGGTAAACTTCTGACATAAGCATAAGCTCGATCTGCACCTGATTTTGTCGCGCAGCCTTGGTGTAGTCAACAAGCTCATCGATCTTTCTATCGAGAGACTCCAATCTTCCCAATTCTTCTTTGTAAACCAACCGAACCTGATAGAGCAGCAAGCGCTGGACATCCTCCTGTTGTTTATTAAAGTCCAGGTACTGTTGTAGCCGAAAATGAAAGATCTTCATCTGATAACACCTCAATTATGAGAATAGATCACACAGAAGTTTTACTGTTTCTTCAAAGGTGTACTTCTCCCCAATACCCTGTTGCAGTAAAGCATTACACCTGTCGATCATCTGGATCGCCTCATCTATCTCCGGGTTGCTGCCATCTTTGTAAGCCCCCAGGTCGATCAGGTCCTTGGCATTCTGGTAGGTCGCCAGGATGCTGCGCAGGTGTCCGGCCTTTTCCTGGTGCTCAGCTGTTACTAAATCTGGCATCAGGCGGCTAACCGAGTTCAGCAGTTCGATCGCTGGGTAATGATTCTGTGCTGCCAGCTGGCGGGACAAAATAATGTGACCATCGATTGTTCCGCGTACTGCATCAGCTATTGGTTCGTTGAAATCATCACCCTCCACCAACACAGTATAGAGCCCTGTTATTGTTCCTTTTTCTGAAGTTCCGGCTCGTTCCAGAAGCTGCGGCAGTAAAGTAAAAACGGAGGGTGTATACCCTTTTGTGGTAGGAGGCTCACCGATTGCCAACCCTACCTCCCTCTGGGCCATAGCGAACCTGGTAACAGAGTCCATCATCAAGAGCACATCCTTGCCCTGCTCTCTGAAATACTCTGCAATGGCTGTAGCCACAAAAGCTCCCTTAATACGCACTAAAGGCGGCTGGTCAGAGGTAGCCACAACAATGACCGACCTCTTTAACCCTTCTTCACCGAGGTCTTTGGCGATGAAGTCATTGACCTCTCTTCCTCTCTCACCGATCAGGGCGATCACATTGACATCAGCATCTGTATTCCTGGCCATCATCCCGAGGAGTGTGCTTTTGCCCACACCGCTCCCGGAAAAAACCCCCAGCCTCTGCCCCTTCCCACAGGTTAATAAACCATCGATCGCTTTTATCCCTAGGGGAAGCACCTCTTTGATCCTCTTTCTGTTCAGTGGATTGCAGATCGCAGATGTTACTGACTTCCACTCAGCACAAGGAATCGGCCCCTGACCATCGATCGGAACTCCCAGGCCATCAAGAACACGCCCGGTCATACCGGGACCTACCCTGATCTTTAATACATCCCCACTAGCTGTTACCTGGCAGCCGGAGCTGATCTTTTCTGTCTCTCCTAAAGGCATTAAAAGAGTGGCTCCCTCGCGGAATCCCTCAATCTCTGCCTTGATCACACGGTCCGGAGTCTGTATATAACAGAGCTCCCCGATGCTCCCCCGGGGTCCCTGCGCCTGAATAGCCAGTCCGACAACCTTTGTGATCCTGCCGCGATATCTGATCGGTTCAAAGCCATCAAGTGAGAGCAGATACCTTTTGAGGTCAACCATTTCCTGCTACCTCTAAGAACCTTCGTTCGATTTCCTCAAACTGGCCATCGATTGTCCCATCAACGATGCCAAAGGGTGTCTCAGCAGCACAATCACCTTTTCTTAGAAAATCATCTATTTCTACTTTAATACCGTTTTCTAGAGTACTGTTTGGCAGTATGTCAGCAGCGATTTTGTAATCCTCAGCACTGACATTCAATGTTACATCTCTCAAATCCGATACTTTGGAGAGCACAGCTGTTGCTATACTGGCCACCTGATTGGGGTGCAATTGGAGTTCTGTGTGGATGATCATCTTCGCTACCTGTAAAGCCATTTGGATTATTGCCGGCTCTAACTCCTTGATCATTTTCTGCCTTTCCAGCTCTAACTGCTTTTCTTGTTCTAGGCGATCAACTTCAAGATGCTGGCGCTCACTCTCCAGTGCCTGTTCAGCCCTGCGGTAACCCTCTTTATAACCTTTGGCAGCAGCCCTTTCTCTGATCGCTCCACTCTCCTGTTCCGCTTTGGCCAGCCTTTCCTCTACCTCTTTTTCGGCATCATCGAGCAACTTTTCAGCCTCTGATTTGGCTTCATTTAGCATTTTTAAAGCTGTAAGCTTTGTCTTAGCAGCGACTGCCTCTAGATCTTTATTGTTTATTTCGTTCGCTTCCTCTTCTTTTTCAACCTGCTCGCTTTCTTTGAAAGGGCAAATGGTCACCTGTTTACTCTTCAAAATCATTGCAGCCACCGCCAAAACCTCTTTTCTATTAGAATCTCATCCGAAAGCAGTTCACCTGTATACAGAAGTGCCAGCGGAGAATTCACAGGATCAGATAACCTACCACCACTATGGTTTCTATCTCAAATTTGTTATAGCGCTCAACAACAACATTTCTTTCAACAGCAAGATGAGTGCACTGTTTTGATCTCCTGCAGCAAGAAAATCGATGCCCGATACACCCTGGCTGTTCCCTATGAAAGGATCCTGTACAGAACTACCATACTTGGATATTAGCTTTGTCACCTTGCTTACGTAATTCTGTGTTTCCTGATATGGTGGTATGCCACCGTACTTTTTCACTGCACCTGGTCCAGCATTATAAGCAGCAAGTGCCAGGGTGAGATTCCCCTGGAACTGATCAAGCAGTGAGCTCAAATATTTAGCCGCGCCTTGAATGCTTTGTGCTGGATCAAGGGGATTTATTCCAAGAGACTGCGCAGTACCAGGCATAAACTGCATCAAGCCGAGAGCACCACTTCTGGAGACTGCCTGTGGATTGAAGTTTGATTCTGCCTTAGCAACAGCCTTCAAAACAGCGGGGTCTATCTGATACTTGCTGGCTGCCATCTGGAAACAGTACTCATAGGGCTTGGCCTTATCCATGGTTTTTTCGAATACCTGATTAAAATTTTTGCTGTTCCCAGTATTGGACACAGCCTTTTTATCTTGCTGAATACCACTGGTGCAAATTCCCCTTAACTCCATTTAAGAGCCAAACCTCCTTTTCCTATCCAGTGCTGCCTAATTAGGCTCAACATCCTTATAGACATCCCTTAGAATCAGAATATCTACCCTGCGGTTCATCTGGCGGTGTTCGACTGAATCATTGGCAACCTTTGGCCGATACTCACCATATCCTGTTGCTGAGAGGCGTTCTGACGCAATATCACACTGAACAATAAGCTCTTGGACAACATTGGTCGCCCTCGCTGCAGATAACTCCCAATTGGAAGGATACTGCGGAGTATTAATTGGCACATTATCTGTATGGCCTTCTACACGGAAATAATTGGGAAGTGATTGCAGACGTACCCCTATATCAGCAATGATGCTTTTCGCTTGTGGAGTTAAATTCGCCGAACCAGATGGGAAGAGAACGATATCCCTTAAACTAATCACCAGACCTCTCCCTTCCATCTGTATCGATACCTGGTTTTCCAATTTTTTCTCTTTTAAGTATTCTTCCAGTTCCTTCTTGACCTGTGTCAACTGCGACAGGTCTGTACCTGTGCCATTTCCCTCCGCGTCAGGGAGCTTAGGGAGTTCAGGCAGTATGATATCCTCTGAGCTGGAACTTGTTTCGCTGTCAAAAACCTCACCAAAAGCCATCGCTATCTTTTGAAACTTCTCGGCATTAACACTGCTGATTACATACATCATGATAAAAAATATCATCAGCAGGGTGATCATATCCGCATAGGTTAGCAACCAGCGATCCTTATGTTGGTCATCATCGTCACGAGATCTCCTCTTTTTGAACCTCATGCCACTTCATCCTGATCTTTAACCCCAACTTTCGTCACTACCCTTTCAGTTGACCGATCCTTCTGTTCGAGAAAAGACTGCAGCTTTTCTTTGATAAAGTTGGGGTTTTCCCTCTTCTGAATCGCCAGCAATCCTTCTAAAATGAGGCTGCGGTAGAGCACTTCATCATTGTTTTTCGCTTTCAGCTTGGAGGCAATAGGAAGCCAAAACAGGTTAGCAAATACTATTCCATATAGGGTGGCGATAAAAGCGACAGCAATAGCGGGGGCGATCGTATCTGGGGACTCCATATGACCGAGGACATTAATCAACCCGACAACCGTACCGATGATCCCCATAGTGGGGGAGTACCCCCCGGCGGTATCAAAGATAGATATCCCCGCCCGGTGTCTTTCATCCATATAATAAATGTCATTCTCCAAAACATCGCGCAGAACAGGGGTATCGATCCTATCGATGATCATCTGCAGCCCTTTTCTGAGAAAATCATCATCAATTGTTTCCAGACTGTCTTCCAATCTTAGTAGGCTGTCCCGCCGCGCCCTAACGGCAATATCGACTATTCTATCTATTAACCTTTCTTTATCATAGATCTGATTCTTAAAAGCAATAGCCAGCAGAACCGGGAATTTTTTGATGTCTTTCAGGTTAAAAGAGACTGCTGTAGCACCTATTGTCCCGCCTAATACAATGATCAATGCTGTGAGCGAAAACAGGGCACTGGTCTGCCCTCCCTCAAGTAAAAAACCTGCTATAACTGCTGCAAACCCTATTAGCAATCCGATTATTGTTGCGATATCCAATCTAGCTGCACCACCTTTACAGGCTTGCTTATTGCTTTACTTTAGATCTGCATTCTCATCACTTCTTGATAGGCCTCAACAACCTTGTTTTGCGCTTGAACAGTAAGCTGCAGAGCGAGCATCGCCTTTTCTGAAGCGATCACAGCCTGGTGAAAGCTGCCGGCATCTCCCATCGCTGTCTGATATGCCTTCAGCTCCGCATCCTTCTGCAGTGTATCTACTTTGCTGACTGCCTGTGTGAGAATATCCTGAAAGGATTCTGTCCCTTTTTGCACTATATTGGTATTGCCATTCTCCAGACCTTGTGGCAGCAGTGCTGGAATTAAAGCCTGAATCTCCATTTAAAACATCTCCATTTCTGAGACGTGGGGACGTTTCTCGCGTCTCAAGGTGACGGAAGTCCCACTTTCTGCTTCGGTAGGGGGTGGAATCTCCCACCGAAGTCCCAATGTCCAGCTTTAGCCGGACGAGTTCATTATCTCCCGATCTCGATTGCCCTGATGCTCATATCCTTTGAGGCATTTAATGCTGAAATACTGGCCTCATAGGCCCGACTGGCACCGATCATGTCCACCATTTCCTGCATCACATCCACATTGGGCATCCTTACATACCCATCGGCGTCTGCATCAGGGTGGCCGGGGTTATAGATGAGAGGAAATGGGGCATTGTCTTCCAGAATAGCTGTAACCCTCACCCCAGGCTTGTTATCGGTTTCTAAGCCTGCTCCCGACTCCTTTAAATAAGAGCTGAAAGACACTCCAGCTTCAAAGACTGGAAACTCCCTCCTGTGAGGCAGCGGCATTCCATCAGCATCGAGCTGCCCTGACCTAGTTGTTCCTTGATTGGCTATGTTGTTCGAAATAATGTCCATACGCAACCTTTGAGCTGTCAGAGCACTGCTGCTTATCTCAATTCCAGTGAACATTCCCATCTACTCACCTTCTCCCTTCTGAAATCGCTGTCTTCAGCATACCGAGCTGATCTGATACCAATCTCGTCAAGAGAGCATATTGTAATGAGTTAACAGCCTGCTCTGCCATCTCCTTTTCTATATCCACACTGTTTCCATCATTATTGTGTGTCAAGTCATCTGAAACAACAAATTCAGGTTTTACCGCATCTGTACCAGCCTGAGTTACTGATTGCTCATCAAGCGCTTTGAACAGCGAACTCTTAAAGTCAATATCCATCCGCTTATAGTTAGGGGTGTCAACATTGGCGATATTATTGCTGATCAGCTGCTGGCGGATCCAGTTAAGGTCCAATGCTCTCTCCATAACTCCTGTTATCGAATTGAACAGCAAGATACTCCCCTCCTACTCCTTCAGGTTCTAACAAAGATAAGCTTATACACTTGTATAACTTATCTACTTGAAGCCCACTGTAGGGCTGTATCACTTTCCCCCCTCCATAACTCTACCCAGTTGTCATAGCTGGTTAATCCATTCTCGATTACATGCTCTACTGTCTCATGAACACCCACATACCCTGCTTCTGCGATAGCCTGCCTGGTCAGATCGCTTTTTGTCCTTTCGTCTGCTGTTTTATAAACCTGGGCGAGTTTGATGATCGCTGGGCCTGGGACACCAGCTAGCCCCGCTCTTGCAGCATGATACTCCATATCTAAAAGGTGTCTGACATTTTCAGACTTTGGTCTCAAGGCATTTTTAGCATATTTCTCAGGAACCGGATGCGGCACTGGAGCAGGTTCGACACCTGTCGCTAACCATGAACGCAGATAGATGTGAACCTGGGCTTCCTCATTTCCCTGGCCAGCGGCTTCACTGCGAACAATTCTTGCTTCTTCTTTGATGTGTTTTTCTAGGTGTTTTAAGAGGCGGAATGTTTCGACATAATAAGGCAAATCATTATGAACTGTCCCCGGGCCGCGCTCACCGCGCTTTCTGACCGGGGAAAGAGACATCTGCTGGCGCTTACGGGCTATCGTAGAGCGATGAACGCAGAAATGGTCTGCAATTACCTGATCAGAAAAACCCTTCTCATAAAGCAATAAAAATTCATCTTGATCGATTACAGCCTTTGGTCTGCCCAATCGAACCCTCTCCCATAAAAGGCGAAATCTTACTGTTTTCGTGGTAAAATGTTCTAAATGATACTATAAACAATTATAATAGATATAATTGGCGACTGTCAATGATAACTGGAAAATCGGGACTATCGTCTGATATTTTATTAATTAAGAGATAAGAGACGAATATCAAAACGGGCTAATTGGAAAATGGGGATATCCCTCAACTAGGATAGCCCCATTTTCGTCTGAGACCGAGTGGAAAGCTCTGCCTCTTTATTTTATTAAATTGTCTTTAAATATTATTAAGGTTTCTTTAAATAACAAGCAAACTACCTGCGCAGGTTATTGGCAATACCGAGCATCTCATCTGCTGCCTGAACAGCCTTGGAATTTAATTCATAAGCCCTCTGTGCTGTTATTAAATTTACTATTTCATCAACAACCTGAACATTTGCCGATTCAAGATAATACTGCTCGACAGTGCTGTCAGCTATACTCGCTTGTGGGTTGCCTGATGCGGCTGTGACCTGGTAGAGGTTATGCCCTTCTCTTGCCAAGCCTACAGGATTGGCAAACTGTACAACACCTAGCCTGCCGGCATTTATAGCTTCATCATCACCAGGCATGGTGTAACTGAACAGGCCATCCCTGGCAATACAGATCTCCTGTGCACCACCAGGAATATTAATTACATCCCCGTTATCACTTAATACATAATAGCCATCACTTGTCACAATATCTCCACCAGCATCCTGCTTAAAGCTGCCATCTCTGGTATAAAACCTGTTCAATCCTTCCCGATCTTCACTCACCACAAAAAAACCGCGGCCCATGAGGGCTGCATCCAAAGCATTGTCGGTCTTCTGCGGATTCCCCTGGTCCATTAAACTCTGTGAACCGGAGGGCCTTACACCATGGCCCACCAATAACCCCATTGGAGAAGCGAGAGCTTGCCCTCCCTGCTCTGCTGCAGGCCTTTGCAGTGATGTGTAGAACAAATCCTGGAACTCGGGTCTTATCTTTTTATAGCCTGTTGTATTTACATTAGCCAAGTTATTGGAGATGGTATCAATATTGAACTGCTGTGCCGCTAAGCCGGAAGCGGCTGTATAAAGAGAACGCATCATATTTACAGACCTCCTTTATTTATGAGATAAAGCGGCGCCTCAATCGATCGGCACCCATTTAGAGGCCTCCTCAAAAAGGTCCAGCCTCTGTTCAAGCACTTCCTACACTGTTAACAAGCCTATCTAAAGTGCTGTCAGTAATTTGAATTACTTTAGCATTGGCCTCATAAGCTCGCGTGGCAGCGATCAGTTTGATCATTTCTCCTACCTGATCTACATTGGAACCCTCACTAGCCCCCTGCTCTACCCTGATCATCCCCGCCGGTTCCTGGGCTTCGCCCTGAAAAAAGGTATCCCCCCTCTTCTCCCATACAGCATTATCCGGTTTGGCCCTCAGGTAAAGCCGGGTTACATTCCGACCATCAGCGTCAATAGCTCCATTCAGATAGCCACTTTCATCAACAATCAGATTACCGGTAGGCACAAAGATCTCAACAGGCTCTCCAGCGATTTCACCGAGCACCACATCACCTGTATCGGTCACCAATATCCTGTTTTCATTCAGAACAAAGCTGCCATTTCTGGTATATAAGAGCTCTCCATCTTCATCACTTACTGTAAAGAAGGCATTGCCATGTAGAGCCAGATCAAAGGGATGTCCGGTCATACGCACACTACCCTCTGCAAATGATGTGGCTATTTCATCGATTATGCAGCCTGTTCCCATTTCTCCGACTACGGCTCCCTGTTCACCGATAAGTGACAACAGCATCTTGGGAAAGGAAGCAGCCAGGGCCTCATCCTTCCTGTAGCCAGGAGTATCTACATTAGCCATATTATTGGAAATAACATTGACCTCCGCCTCCCTGGCCATCATACCTGCTGCTGCGGTATACAAACCCCTTATCATATTCCCACCCCCTTGTATACTATGAGCAG